>LICG01000077.1 GCA_001438205.1 Cryomorphaceae bacterium BACL7 MAG-120322-bin74 | reverse complement strand
CCCGCCACTTTTAAATCTTCCATTCTACTTAGCCTTTGAGGATTTGATAAAGTCTGCAGAGCGCTCCTTTAGCAGCCAGCCTATATGCGCAATGAGCAAGCTTGTTTCTTCCTCCGAGGTTCCATCATAATAGCCCCGAAGGCGCCCTTTGTGGTCGACCAGAACCAAATTTTCGGTATGAATAAAGCTGTGTTCATCCCACCCTTGGCCTGCTTCCAATACAGCAAAATAGGAAGTACGTGCCAAGCGGTTCAGTTCCTCCGGTTCTCCCGTCAACAACCACCATCGGTGGGGATTAACTTGATTTTGATGGGCATAGGCTGCCAAGATTTCGGGTGTATCATACTCGGGCATGGCGGTATGAGAAAGAAGCTGGACAGCCTTGTTGTCTCTATAGGCCGCTTGCACGGTGCGAAGATGATGGGCCATGTCTTTACATATACTTGGACAGGTAGTAAAGAAGTAGTTGACTACACGGATTTTCCCTTGCACATCTGCCTCCGTCCTGACTGTCCCGGTTTGATCTATCAAAATGAAGGGAGCGACAACATGGTTTATACCGACGCCTTCTAGCGAGTCTGCTACCACTGCAGGATTCAAGTCAGAAGGGTTTAGAATGGGCAGTTTAGGGTCAGGCGTTTGAATGCGTATAGCCCAAATTATCCCCCCAACAAAAATGACCATCAGGATGCCGATCTTATAATATTCCGCTTTATTTAGCCCCATGGTACTATTTTTGGTTCCATACAAAGGAACTGCAGAACCCATCCATGAAAAAATACACCCCATTTGCCTTCGCATTATTGACCCTTTTGACGGGTTGTGATCCAGATCCCAAGCCAGAGATAGTCAACCTTGAGGTGGCCATTCAGCCTGTTTTTGGAGCATCTAATACGCCTGTTGCATTTGAATCACAGCCGTTCGCTATGGGGACAGATACAGTGAAGTTTACCCGCACAGATATGATCCTGTCCGATTTTGCCCTCTTAGACGCCCAAGGACAACGTGTAGAGATCAGAAACGAATATGGTTTTGTTTCCCTTCCAAATAAGAATACCTGGACTTTCCCC
>LICG01000076.1 GCA_001438205.1 Cryomorphaceae bacterium BACL7 MAG-120322-bin74 | reverse complement strand
ACGTTTCGATTTCCCTTGCTATTGGCCTTTTTATTGGCCATGTTCAATCAACTTTCTGGCATAAATTTCATCCTTTATTACGCGCCAGAAATTTTAGAAAACGCCGGGTTTGCCAGCAGTGAATCCCTCCTATCGAGTGTTTCCTTGGGAGGCATAAACCTACTCTTTACCTTCGTAGGGCTCTACTTTATTGATCGGATAGGCCGAAAAAAACTCATGTATATCGGCTCTGTGGGCTACATCCTTTCATTATGTATGGTGTCCTATGCATTTTATGTTGGGGCATCGCCCATGTTCACCTTGACCTTTATCTTGATGTTTATTGCTTCGCATGCCATGGGGCAGGGCGCCGTGATTTGGGTCTTCATTTCAGAGATCTTTCCCAATGCGGTGCGCGGGGCTGGACAATCATGGGGAACAGGTACCCACTGGGTTTTTGCTGCCTTGATCACCCTGCTAGGGCCAGTGGTCATGGAATCCTTTCCGGAAGGGTGGCCCATCTTTGTCTTCTTTGCGGCCTGTATGGTGTTGCAGTTGCTCTTTACCCATTGGATCATGCCCGAAACCAAAGGCAAATCCCTGGAGGAGTTGCAGCATGAACTCAACCGATAAGGGTAATTCCGGAAAAATGTTGATGTACAGCCTTATTTTGAGGAGGTATCCTCAATAAAAGTATCCTCAATAATTTCAGCTTCCCCAAGGTCTTCTTCAGCGGCAGTGGTCGACCCGAATCCTTGAAAGGACTGCGACATCGCGCTTAGTTTTTTCTTAAGAAATCGGCTGAAGGCCCAAAATCCCACGAGCACCAAAACATTAAAGCCAACATAGACATAAAACAGGGTCATCACCCAGGGAGCCTCGGCGCTCAGTAGGTAGGCTACAGCACCCGCAATGGCCATGCGGACCAATGAGGTGGCCACACGTTTGGGTGTAACAATTCTGGTTTGCGCGCGTATTTGTTGAAAATCGGGGGGAAGCATGGGGTAAAGGTACAATCTCCGCCTTTGGTCGCGTTACAGATCACTCCACCACAACCCGCTTGATCCCCAGGCTCTCGCCCGAAGTCCGATCCAGTAACTCCATGAGATATACGCCTGATTGTGCGGGCAATTGGGTCGTCAAGCGTTGATCCATGATCTGCCAATCGAGGTTAAGTGACTGTCCCAGTGCATTGCTGGCTCGAAGCATTACTTTTTTTGCGTCCATCCCATAAGGCAACTGTAAGGTCAATGCACCGCTTGTTGGATTGGGATACAATTGCCATTGCGGTAAAGCACCTTCTTCCAGGCCTATGCCGCGAAT
>LICG01000075.1 GCA_001438205.1 Cryomorphaceae bacterium BACL7 MAG-120322-bin74 | reverse complement strand
TTCATCCTGGATACGGCTTTTTAAGCGAGAATGCGACATTTGCGCAAAGGGTATTGGATGCAGGGCTCATTTTTGTAGGACCGAGCCCCGAAGCCATCCATACGATGGGAGACAAGCTATCAGCCAAACAAGCCGTAGCGGCTTTTGATGTACCGTTAGTTCCTGGTACTGCGTATGCCATAGCCTCTGCAGAAGCAGCAGAAGTGGAGGCCAAACGCATTGGGTTTCCTGTCATGGTCAAAGCCTCGGCAGGAGGTGGCGGAAAAGGGATGCGCGTTGTACATGATGCGATTTCTTTTTCGGAAGCCTTTCAATTGGCTGTATCCGAAGCGGAAAAATCTTTTGGGAATGGGGCGGTCTTCATTGAAAAGTATGTAATGGAACCACGTCATATTGAGATGCAAATTCTTGCGGACCAGCATGGAAACTGCGTTCATTTGCATGAAAGAGAATGTTCTATTCAGCGCCGGCATCAGAAAGTTATGGAAGAGGCGCCTTCGGTCATATTAACAACCGAAATGCGCGCAGCAATGGGTGCGGCTGCAGTGAAAGCAGCACAAGCTTGTAATTACGTTGGCGCCGGAACAGTTGAATTTATCTATGATGCATCGGGTGCTTTTTATTTCTTAGAAATGAATACACGTCTTCAGGTAGAGCATCCCGTAACGGAGTGCATCACCGGGCTTGATTTGGTGCGAGAACAATTGAGAATTGCTGCGGGAGAGCTTTTAGGGTATGCCCAAGAGGATGTACCGATGCAAGGCCATGCGATCGAATTACGCATATATGCAGAAGACCCTAAGAACGACTTTGCACCAGACATAGGCAAGTTATGGATCTACCGACGGCCCCAGGGCCCAGGTATTCGGGTGGATGATGGACTGGAAGAAGGGATGGACATCCCGATCCACTATGATCCCATGATCGCTAAACTCGTGGTCCATGGGCCGGACCGTCCTACTGCGATTCAACGAATGCTTCGCGCCATTGATGATTACTGTATTGTAGGGGTAGAAACTACGCTTCCCTTTGGCCGATTTGTATTAGAACATCCTGATTTTCTATCTGGACAGTTTGATACGCACTTTGTCCCTAAATATTTTCATGCAGAAGCTTTGCCGGAAGGCAAACTTCATGGCATCGCCGCAGCGCTTGCATCCTTTCAGTCAAATAAACGGATGACACCGGTTGCTTCAAAGGAAAATCAGCATTCAACATGGCGTCGTCGATAAAGCAAGTTTGGACCTTTTTCTTCCTAATGATAGCGGGACAGATTTTAGGTCAAATTGAAGTTACGTACCAAGGAGCGACTTCAAAAGCGA
>LICG01000074.1 GCA_001438205.1 Cryomorphaceae bacterium BACL7 MAG-120322-bin74 | reverse complement strand
AAAATAGCCCTCTGTTACCCCAGCATCCAAAGATACAGGCCAAAAAAACCATCCGGACTATTCTAACCCTTCAGGCAAAACGACCCCCAATTGTTGGGCCATTTTGCGGGCACATTTTTCCCCATCCATCGCTGCGGAGACAATGCCCCCGGCATATCCTGCCCCTTCGCCACAAGGATACAATCCCACAACTTCAGTATGTTGGAAGGTCAATGGATCACGCGGGATGCGCACAGGCGAGGACGTTCTGGACTCAGGGGCGTGAAGGATCGCCTCATTGGTAAGATAGCCAGGCATCGATTGATCAAAGGCTACAAAAGCCTTCCGCAAGGCTTTGGCAATAAAGTCTGGCAGCACGTCGTTCAGGTCCACAGAGACAATTCCTGGTAAATACGATGTTTTAGGTAAGTCCTCGGATACTTTCCCTTGAACAAAGTCCAACATTCGCTGGGCAGGAATTTTTTGGGTCTTTCCGGCTGCGGCCCACGCCTTTCGCTCCACATCAGCCTGAAAAGCCATGCCTGCAAGCGGCCCCTGCTCGGCAAACGCAAGAAAATCTTCTTCATGCAATTCGACCACAATCCCTGAATTCGCCGTGGATTGGTCTCTTTTTGACGGGGACCAACCATTGGTCACGACTTCTTCTTGGGCGGTGGCACAGGGCGCAATAACACCCCCGGGGCACATGCAAAAAGAATACACGCCGCGTCCTTCAATCTGTTTGACCACGCTATAAGGGGCAGGCGGCAAGAATTCGCCTCGATCTATGCATTTATATTGAATGCGGTCAATCAACGCCTGTGGATGCTCCGCCCTCACGCCTAGGGCAAAGGGTTTTACCTCAATGGCTATCCCTTTTGCGTGCAGTAGTGTAAACATGTCGCGGGCTGAATGTCCTGTCGCGAGTAAAACGGCTTTCGTTAGAATTTTCTGTCCCCCTTCTAAACAGACCGCTTGAATCTGCCCTTTTTCGAGGTCAAAGTCCACCACTTTGGCGCCAAAATGAACCTCGGCACCCTGCGCCAAAAGGGTCTCACGCATGCGCTCAATGATTTTGGGCAACTTGTTTGTGCCAATATGGGGATGTGCCTCTACCAGGATGTCGTCAGAGGCTCCAAAAGCCACCAAACGGGACAAAATTCGCTGTACGTCACCGCGTTTTTTTGATCGGGTATAGAGCTTGCCATCCGAATACGTCCCTGCGCCACCCTCACCAAAACAATAGTTGCTTTCTGGATTCACCTGATGATGTACGTTAATGGCTTTAAGGTCTCTTCTTCGGCCTTGCACATCCTTCCCGCGCTCCAGCACTATTGGTTTTACGCCTAATTCTAGCAGTTGCAATGCGGCAAAGAGACCTGCAGGTCCCGCCCCAATGACGACGGCCGACGGCCGATCATGAACATCGGGATAGGCGGGCAAATGATGGGTTTCTATTAGCTGTTCTTCCCCTGCTGTAAAAACACGTA
>LICG01000073.1 GCA_001438205.1 Cryomorphaceae bacterium BACL7 MAG-120322-bin74 | reverse complement strand
GAGGATGCCTTGCCCAAACATGTGAGTTTGGCGTATTTGCCCTCTGCAGGATTCGTTAAATTACGATTGACCGCCATCGTTCCAAAGTCATCCATTGATGCGGCCCATTTCACCATGCAGGAATTGTCCAAGGGCTTGCGTAGCATCCTTGGGAATTCCGTTTACACAGAGGATTTGTCTCCATTAGAAGTGGTGGTGGGGCACCTGTTGGTAGAGCTGGGCCAAACCCTAGCTACCGCAGAAAGCTGTACAGGTGGAGCCGTGGCAGCACGCGTGACCTCCGTTCCTGGTAGTTCAGCCTATTTCCGGGGCGCCGTGGTCGCCTATGCCAATGATGTAAAACAGCATCAATTGGGGGTGGGTCAGGCAGATTTGCTTCTGCACGGCGCGGTCAGTGAAGCAGTGGTACGTCAGATGGCACAAGGTGCCCGAAAGCGGCTTAGGTCGGATTGGGCTATTGCCACAAGTGGTGTGGCGGGCCCTGATGGCGGGACGAAAGAAAAACCCATTGGGACTGTTTGGATTGCGATTGCAGGGCCTAAAACGCTGTGGTCAAAGTGTTTTCAGATGGGAAAAAACCGAGAGAGGACCGTAGAAAAAACGGTTCAAACGGCGTTGAATGCCTTGCGTTCAGTCATCCTGGAAGGACAAGCCGGCTGAAACAGATAAAAATTCCCTGCAACCCCCATGTGCAATGGGAAACTTTATATATCTTTGCGCACCCGTTGTGAAACGGTCTTACTAAGTACTAAGAACTATGTCACGAGTTTGTGAAATCACAGGAAAGAAGGCCATGGTGGGGAACCACGTGTCTTTCTCTAACAAAAAGAACAAGCGCAAGTTCAATGTGAACCTGTTGCGCAAGCGTTTTTATGTGCCCAGCGAGGATCAGTGGATTACGTTAAGAATTTCTGCTGCAGCATTGAAGACCATCAATAAAAAAGGAATTGAAGCGGTGCTTTCAGAAGCGCGTGCTAACGGCAAGATTGCCGTTTAATATATAGTATCATGGCGAAAAGAGGCAATCGTATACAAGTGATTTTGGAGTGCACAGAGCACAAAGAAAGCGGCATGGCCGGTACATCTCGGTACATCACCACCAAGAATAAGAAGAACACACCTGATCGCATGGAAATTAAGAAATTTAATTCCGTACTTAAGCGCATGACGGTTCATAAAGAAATCAAGTAAACATGGCAAAGAAAGTAGTCGCAACCTTGAAAAAAGCCGGTGGTGTAACCTTCACCAAGGCATTGAAGTTGGTTAAATCTTCCAAAGGGGCCTATGCCTATGAGGAGAAGATCATGATCAAGGATGAAGTAAACAACTTCTTCAACAGCTAAGACATTGAAGCGTTTACACGTTTTCAGCCAAGCCGCTCCTTCCCGAGCGGCTTTTTTTTACCTTGTCGTATGGCCTTGTTTGGATTAGGAAAAACACGCGAATCGCTGCTCGGAAAGCTTACTCGGGCAGTCGCAGGGCGTTCTGTTGTTGACGAAGACGTGCTCGATGCCTTGGAAGAGGCCTTGATTGGGGCTGATGTTGG
>LICG01000072.1 GCA_001438205.1 Cryomorphaceae bacterium BACL7 MAG-120322-bin74 | reverse complement strand
TGGGCGAATTAGTGCTCACATCAGTAAAGCTAATCGTTGGCATTTGGGTGGTATCTAGGGTAAAGTTAGCCGCAGGGAAGGGGGCATTTGCCGCCAATAAACCAAGGCAGAAATCCTCGGTATACATATCACGGTAACGCGCCCATGCGCTACCTAGAATCTCATAGGCTTGTTGAGAGGTAGGGGGCGTCAAATCGCGCCCAATGCTAACACCCGCTCCGCCCATATACCACACCAGGTAGTAGCCGCCAGATGTTTTGTAAAAAGGGGCATTGGGGAAAAGAACGGTTGTATATGAACCCACAAAAATAGTACTGGCCGACACATAGACGGAGTCCAGTAAGTTGCCATAGGTTCCATTGGGGCCACTGTCATCATAGAGCATGACAGAGCAATCAACGGGTACAGCAGGTTGCGCCGTGACGAGGAATTGGCACCCATTGATTTGGGCAGGATAAACAGGTGGCTCAATGAAGACGCCGATTCCGCCACCGCCGCCATTCCAGCTTAATCCTGTCCCATCGGGTATGCCGTCGCTATAATCCAAGGCATATTGGGCTTGTGTTGTGCTGACGGCAACAATTTTTTGCGCCTTTCGGTTATTCGAAGCAACCATGTCGCCGGTTATGCCAGAAACACGGGAGCTCAGTTTAAATATGGCAGAAAACTGTGCCATAAAGGTGTTGGACAAAGTTAAGGTGGTGTCCTCTCCTGGTTGCAGTGCTGGCACACTGGCAGATCCATTCACAATAGGTGTTAGCACAGAATATAGGGTATCGGTCACCGTAAAGGCAGGCAGTGCTTGATTGCCAAAGTTTTTAATGTTCGCATCAAAGGTCTGCATACTGTTGACAGGGATGAAATAGCCCCCATTGCGGTCATTATTGTTCCAGTTCACTCCGCCATCGGTGACAGCGTAGGTAACAACAGAAGGGTAATAATATTTGATCGCAAAACTGTTGCTGGGGACGACATCAATGTAATTCTGCAATCCTAATGCCCCCGTGTTGTTTTCAATGCCGGTCACACAATCCACAGAGGTTGTACCCGCGGCGGACATACTCTGATAGTTGAATTGGATGTGCTTGTCTGCTTTGGTCCAGATAATTTGAAAGGTATTGCTGCCACTATATCCTGGGGCTGTCACACTCCAATAAGGAACATTGATAAAACTGATAATCAAGGAATCTTGGTTGGCAAAGTAGAAGCACTGCGCTGGATTGTTTGCGCCCGAAAAATTCAGATCAGAAAGGTGGGGAGCCAACCAGTCATTTCCGCCGGCAGAAGAAGGCACCGTGCTAGGAAATGGGGAGGCCATATTCACGGCATTGAAGCTGATATAGCCATTGCTGCCAATCCAGAATTGTGATATGGGGTACCAATAATATTGAAAACCGGGTACCAGCGGGAAGGGCCCCACCACATTGTCGTCTGCTAGGCCTGTTATTTGATCACCACGTGTAGAGATGTCAACCCAATTATATGCCGGGGGATTTGTCGCATGGCTGCTGTTTTTCCAGGTATACCCGTAGGCGTCCGGGCCACCTGAGGTTTGGCTGAAGGCGGGTTGGCTCATGGATAAAATCAAAAAACCGGTAAGAAGGGCAGCAAGTCCACGCATGGCACATAGGGTTTATAAGTTGTGTTGAGAAATGTACGGATTTTTCATCTAGACTAGCTCCCTGATTGTGAGGCGAGTATAATATAAATGGCCTACGCAATGGGGACTCTTGGTTGTTGTGTCGGGGTGCGCCCAA
>LICG01000071.1 GCA_001438205.1 Cryomorphaceae bacterium BACL7 MAG-120322-bin74 | reverse complement strand
CCTCCAGGACCCACGGCAATTGTAGGCAGGCGGCCCATATGCATCCCAATGTGATCCACACGATTTGGCTCCTGAAAATGAAGCCCACCATCAAAGGATGCTACGCAATAGATATGATGGGATGTATCTGCCTCTGGGTCTTCTTTATAGACAACATAAAGGGTATCGCCTCGGCCTGCAATTTCGGGTCCGTGCCAAAATGAAATAGAAATAGGTTGACCCGGCAGATTTAAGGTGTCTGTTCGGTTAAATCCCCAGGTATCCGCCATGCCGGAAATAAGATTGGGGCCTTCGCCCCATATCACCACGGGATTTTGGTAGCCATTGACGGCTATCCTAGGCCGATTAGCCGCCATGGAGGTTGAAACCACTTCATTCGATGACCACCAGATAGGTTGGGCCCGAAGTGGTAAAGCACATAGAAGAAGAAGGAAAGGTACAATTCGGATCATTCGCTAAATGTCGGAAAAATTGAACAACCCTATCACATGAACGTAGAGGGCACCGCGCACGATGGCGTGCCAAAATGTGCGTTAGGTTTAAACCAAGCGTCTAGGCGCGCGTTGCATTTCTTGGCCCATCACCTCTTAGGGTGCAAAGGCCATTCAAAAAAGCGACTAGGTTCTTAACGTTGCAAATGGAGGCTGATGGCCTCCTCTGGGACAATACTCGTAGTGCTGTTTCCGCATCGTCCAAGGACAAAATACACGCCTGCCGGGGCTAGATGACCATTGACTCTTCCGTCCCATTTAGCCTCGACGGTTCTCCCCGTGTAAACGCGTTGACCATCTCGGGAAAAGACCTCCCATTGCGCCCATTCGGCATGCTCCATTTTCGGAGCATAGGTGTCATTGACTCCATCCCCATTGGGAGTGAAAACATTGGGAAATTCCATCGTGGGGGGGCTTGGAGGGGGTGGAATAAAGGTGTACTGTTCGCCGAAAATATTGTCAAAGTATACAATCTCTGTTCCGGTTCGATTTCTAAAATCCGGAAAAAAGACCCATTGATCATAGGTCAAACCAAAGTGGTCTGAGAAGTCAAATTCTAGCTGTTCCCACTCATTGATTTTGGTATTGGCCACTTTGATTTCGCCCAAAGACCAATTGTCAAAACGGACCAATTTGACGCCCACGTCGCTAATAGTGTTTTTATACACCATCACACGGATGATTGTATTGTTATTGTCAATCGTAAACGTGCCGACACCCGCACCATGTAAGGTTTCGCAGCCTGCAAATGGGGCGCCTTGTGGCAAGGCCGTAAACTTAGCTACCGTGGCACTCGGATTCATCCCCATAGGATCTGGGTCCGGATTAGCGACAAATTCTAGGGGGGGATTGTTGCTGTTTTCAAAAACCTTCCAATTCCAGCTTTGCCCTATCCCGTTGGGCTCAAAGTCAATGGGTCCATTCTGCGCCTGCACAGCATAGGCCATCAAGATCAAAAGAAAGAAAAAATTCTTGCGCATAGGGGACAGATGACATGCTACCGCGACAGACGCGGAAGAGGTTGACTTATGGTCAAAGATACCAAAAATGGAAAGAGGTCAGCGTCTACTTCAAGAAGGCTTCAGCGTCCAACTTGATCATCCCGCGCATGCGTTCCATGTTTTCGGGACCAAATTGTGGATGATTCAACCAGGTCTGAAGGCCTTTGGGGATGATCTGCCATGAAAAACCATAGCGGTCTTGCAGCCATCCGCATTGTGCCGCTTTTCCTTCTTGCAAGAAGGCCTCCCAAAGTTGGTCCACCTCTTTTTGCGTATCGCAGGTAATGGCCAAGGAGTGTGCTACCGTGGGTAGGGCTTCTGCATCGCCAATGACTAGAAAGGCATGGCCCGAAGGGAGCTGAAACGAGCCCACCGAACGCGAGGCGTTGCCCGCTTTTGCCCCTGGGATCAATTGACAATAATAGGCTACGGCTTCTTGTGCCGAGCCTTGGATCCAAAAGCAGGTTGATAATTGTGTTGACATAGACGGCAAAGGTAACCTAGTCATAACGGTTAAGGCTATCTACATCTATGGC
>LICG01000070.1 GCA_001438205.1 Cryomorphaceae bacterium BACL7 MAG-120322-bin74 | reverse complement strand
CACAAAATTGTTTGCTACTCTTGTTCACACCGCATGTGTCAAACCTGTTATTAACCCTCATAGAGTATCCAAGATGAGAACCCTACCTGTTTTTCTCTTCTTTGCCATTCTTTCTGCCTGCCAAAGCAACAGTCCGTCTGCTTCGCACAAGGTGGTCGTGGGCATATCGACCGAGGATTCTGCGACAAGCCTACATACTTTAATTAACATCAGCAATATGCAAACCGTTTGGGGAACTGAGAATGAAATAGAAGTTGTCTTTTACGGCCATGGCACGGGATGGATCAGAGAAGCCCACAATCCTTTTGGGGGGTTTATGGACACCCTTGCCATGAACGGTGTTCACTTCAGCGCCTGCGCAAAATCCATGACGGCTTTCGGATTAGGGGAGAAAGATCTTTTTCGCTACATAAAAATTGTACCCTCTGGCGCTGCAAAAATGATCACACTTCAAGAAAAAGGGTATCATTTATTGCCGATGAATCTTCCTTGAATTAGCGGGTTTCTCACCGAGAGAATGTCGCGGTAATAAGTTTGGGCGATGGTTATTTAAGCAGTACTTTAGAATTAAATCAAAGGAAACTTTTAAGGGGAACTGCTCAAACCACAAATTAATGCTCAAACGCACGCACAAGATGAAATTACAGCTGATTCCAGTATTTGCATTTGTTTGCCTCAACATAGGCGCCACCCTTCAGGGCTTTGCCCAGACAAGTGAAGCGCTTAATCAGAACCATGGTCTTTCTGTTAGCCCTCCCCATGAAATTTCCATCATCACCCCAAAAGTTGTGTTCTCAGAAGATTACGATTTGGATGGGTTACATGGAACGCAAAAGAACCTTGAGGTTTTGAATTATGCGCATAGCGATTTGATTTGCTTGGAAAGAGTTCAGGCAACGATAGGTTGGCATGATCCTGAATCCATGACACTTGAATGCGAAATGATTGGGTTTGTAGTTAGGGGCACGTTGGGTATTGAGACTGAATTCAACATCTGTATTGTTGAAGAAGGGACCGCCTTTACTATTCCTTATAACATGAGACATCGCATAATAAACCTTGGGGAAGGAGAAATAGACTTCCTTCTGCTTCGAGGAGCAAAAGATTCTGGAGGAGCCATTGCAAATAATTAAAAACGTACAGCATCAGGCTGTGATTTGGGCTGGTTCTGATAGAAGTTAACCACCCTTAAAGACCTGGGAAACAAAGCCCCACACAACCCCACCTAAAGTCCTTTTTCGGTCAATTTCTGTGCGCCTTCCGATACTCATAGCCGGAATCGAGTTAACCCTTACGCACTCTGTTGAGCAACAAACGTCATGGAACAAATACCCGCTCATACGAACCATCGCTAAACCAGTGCACGTAGATGCCTGAGGCCTCCTGTCCGGGCGCCACGGTGCGCCCATAGAGATCAACAACGTGCACCAAAGTTCGAGTGTTTTCAGTCGAGACAGGTTCTTCGATTCCAATGGGTTGAAAAAGCCCACGCTTCAAATAAATGCGTTTTTGCAAAACTTCATGCCAAACAAAATAAGCCCCTTGTCCGCTTATTGCCACGTCTGGGACATTGACGGTCCCCGTGTCCAATTCCATCCATACGGTCTGACCTAGATGTTCAATTTTTGCAGCAATTTTTGCTTGGGTTCCCGCGCCTGATTTCCACACCATTCCACGACTAATATCCCCTGTGCTCCACAACTGCGCATCGATTCGAGGATAGTTTTGCGCAACCGTACTCGGGGACATAGGAGCCACTTGAGCTAGGGTGTCTGATACATGCCAGCGTGAGAGCATCACCGCATCTTGCTGCGCACCATTTAAGAAGGTTGAGTAGAGGCTATCGCCCATTCCTACAAGGTCCGGACCAGAGGCTGGACAGGAGTTGACTACCCATGTTTGTGGATCCACTGAAATACTGGCATATGCGCTGCCTAGCCATGGACCAGCAGCAACTCGAATGTTCCGTACGTCTGAAAGATTGTCACGGTAGGCTAAATAAACCATCCCCCCAGAAACAGTCAATGAAGCAGGACAACAATCGCAAGCTTCCGAGCCAGGGCCATTGTCTCCGCTAACTTGAACCGCTAGGCCAAAGGTCTGTCCGTAATCCGAACTGCTGGCAACCACCCACTGAGGGTCGGAATAGTTGAGGCCTGACTTC
>LICG01000069.1 GCA_001438205.1 Cryomorphaceae bacterium BACL7 MAG-120322-bin74 | reverse complement strand
TATGACTCCAGGTCAACTTGTAGCACACTTTCGTGAAAATCAAAACAATAACAAATCATTAAAGAGCCTTTTTGCCTCTCAGTTTTTGGGAAAATTTTCTCCTGAAGAATTGAATGGAATGAAAATTTCTATTGACAAGGAATTGAAGCGTCGTGAAGCTTCAGTAGTGCAGGAGCGTATTGATTACCTCACAAGCCTAGGATATAACGTGAGCAAGTAATTGCCCAAGTTTGATTTTATCTAAGGCGTCCTTATGGGCGCCTTTTTTTATTCCTCATTCTGGGATCTTGCCTCCCAAAGAACCCACACTTTCCCCGCACATCCGAAACTTTCCCCTTTTATCTCTCCTAGAATGGAGATTTCAGCTGTAGAAATGAGTCCGTAGGAGTGATAGTCAGATGAAGCAATCCCAATATCCGTGATCTTTTTACTCGCCCAAACAAAAACATCCCCGTGAAAGCCCACCCTATTTGCCTCTTGCTGGAAATAAGCCTGACCCTGGAGGCGTGCTTCGTCTACATGCTGCGCCTCCGATGGATTCAAGTAGAAAAGAAGTAGCAGGGAGAGCAGAACGGATGAGATAGCTAGGTTTTTCATGGGGAACATAGCGCAGATGTGTAGATGAGGCACCAAGGTAACGGGCTGAAAACAAAAAAGCCGCAAAATTTGCGGCTTTTTTTGGTGGGAGATGAGGGGTTCGAACCCCCGACCCCCTCGGTGTAAACGAGGTGCTCTGAACCAGCTGAGCTAATCTCCCATTGAGTGGTGCAAATATATACCCAAATCAAAATGATTGTATCACTGTTTATGGCAGAATTTCAGGTCCGCTAATTTTTTGAACATGGCAGTTGTCTGCGGTTGTAACATACTGACATTGAG
The DNA here is from genome assembly GCA_001438205.1 of Cryomorphaceae bacterium BACL7 MAG-120322-bin74. GTDB lineage: Bacteria > Bacteroidota > Bacteroidia > Flavobacteriales > Schleiferiaceae > TMED14. The sequence continues at coordinate 1,324 of LICG01000069.1, read as the reverse complement.
CTAATAGTGAATCATTTTGGTCAAGAATCCAAACATTCACATGGTAAGTGTGGTGAAGAAGAATAGGATGGTGTTCATCGGTAACCACATAAAAGTAGTTTTCAAAGGGATCGGAAGTGTTGATTAAGGTATCACCCGTTTCTTGCACGACGCTATGAATCTTTGATGGAAAATGGGTGCTGTCTGTCCACTGGAATCCGAAGGCACGAAAGGATAAGTCGCAATATACTTGCTCTTCACATCCCGTCATGTTAAGGAGGCCAAAGAGAAGGCCACTAATAAGACGTAGGTTTCTATTCATGTCTGATGCAAGGTTACTCAAGCGGTTTGATGGGGGATTCGGTACGATCCTCTGTTATGGGTTGGAACTGCATACTCAAACTATTCACGCAATAACGCAACCCAGTGCCTGTCGGCCCATCATCAAAGACGTGACCGAGGTGGCCGCCACAATTTGGGCATACTATCTCTATACGTATCATACCCTGAGAAATATCCCGTTTTTCTGTAACCGCCTGATCTGATATAGCAGCATCAAAACTGGGCCATCCGCAATGTGCATCGAATTTGCTTACGGAAGAGAATAAGGAGTGCCCGCATCCCGCACAAACATAAATGCCATCTTTAAAGTGCTTGTCATAGGTGCCTGTTCCAGGATATTCTGTTCCTTTTTGGCGCAGAATGCGGTAGCGCTCTGGACCGAGCTCGGCGAGCCATTCTTTTTCAGTCTTTATTATCGGGGTTGTATCATACATAGTATGTTGGGGTTCATTCCCTTGACAGGCCGAAGCCCAAAATGGAATTAATAGGAGAATCAAAATGTGTCGTGCCATATAGTATAAACACAAATGTTTTCTTGAAGTTCAGCGGAAGTTATTGAAAAGAAAAACGCGCTAAAAGAAAACTTTTCAGCGCGCTATTTTGATACTGTGATGTGCCCTGAACTGGACTCGAACCAGCACGACCGTAGGTCACCACCCCCTCAAGGTGGCGTGTATACCAATTTCACCACCAGGGCATTTTGTGACTCGACTGGGGCTCGAACCCAGGACCCATACATTAAAAGTGTATTGCTCTACCAGCTGAGCTATCGAGTCATTCTCGCTTTTTAAACAAGGGTGCAAATATAGCGAGAAACTTTAATTGAAAGGTGGGTAAGCTGTGAAAAATCCAATATTTTTGGGCATGTCAAAACGGATCTATCTTATCGGGTACATGGGGGTAGGGAAGTCGACCTGGGGTAAAAAATGGGCATCTAGCTCAAAATTAGCCTTTTTGGATCTGGATAGTCGCCTTGAGGAGATATTCAATATGTCGATTTCAG
>LICG01000068.1 GCA_001438205.1 Cryomorphaceae bacterium BACL7 MAG-120322-bin74 | reverse complement strand
ACCGGGCCAGCCTCCGAACATATCTTGGCGCATGGCTCCATGATCATTTTCGGCTTTCATGAGTACCTCTGTTCCATAGTAGAGGCAGGGTATGCCGCGCATGGTATAGAGCATGCCCAAGCCCATCTTGTAGAGGTCCATATCCTCCTTGATTTTGGCAAAAAATCGTCCTTCATCATGATTGTCGAGAAACACAACGAAGTTTCTTGGCTCTCGGTAGAGGTAATCAGCGGCCAAATTGGCATACAATTGATTCAGGCCTCCACTCCAATTCGTGGGCTTTTCAAGGGCTTCTTTCCATGCTGCATAGAGCATAAAATCTGCCGTGCCATCCAATGTTGGATGGCGGTCCAAGAAGTATTGCTGGGCATTTTCACTTCGCACCCACGATTCTGAAAAAATGAAAAAATCAGGATACACGGCATGAATTGCTGTAGACCAATGGTTCAAAAAGTCTTGGTCAGAATAAATCCAGGTATCCACGCGGAAAGCGTCCACGCCAATGGCTTCTATCCACCACAAGGCGTTCTGTACGAGGTACTGCGCACAATGTCGATCCCGCTGGTTGACATCCACCATAGAGGAGACAAACCAGCCATCTGTAAACTGTTGTTTATCTCTGGGCGCAGCGTAAGGGTCATAAAGGGTTTGGTAGCGGTGATTCGTCACCATGGGTTTACCTACTTCGCCGTTTTTATCCGTTTGCGGTTCTGCGGGCCAGGCATTGATCCAATTGGAGTCCGGAGGGTTTTGATAGAACCGGTGCGCCGTGCCCACATGGTTGGGGACCATGTCCATGACCAGTTTCATGTCCTTCTGATGCAGGGCTTCCGCATAGGCCGCATAGGCATCAAATCCTCCAAATCGCGGATCGACAGCATAGTGATCTGTAATAGCATAGCCGTGGTAGGAGGCGCGCGGCATATCGTTTGCCAGTATCGGCATCGTCCAAACCGCCGTGGCCCCTAAAGACTGGATGTAATCCAAATGCTCGGTCAACCCTTGGAGGTCTCCGCCATGACGCGTATAGCCCTCCTTGCGGTTTAGACTTTGTTCGCGCATACCGCGGATACGGTCATTCTCTTCCTCCGAATTGGCAAAGCGATCCGGGGTAACCAAATACAAAAGGTCACGGGAATTCAAGCCCATATTGTCCCGTCGTTCTGCATTGCGTGCTCGAAGGGTATACGGAATGGCTACACCGCGTTTTCCTCCCTTGTACATGCAGGTTAATACGATGGTTTGAGCCTGTGCAGTCGGCTCAATAACCAAGGTGACATAATGGTATTGGGGATTTTGCGCGGGTTCATCTTTAAAAAGATAGACGCCTTTGCCCTGAACCGTAACTGAGATGATGGCATGCTTTGGCATTTCAACCAACAACTCAACCGTATTTCCAGGCATCCCAACCCACCAATTTGGCGGATCAACACGCACTGCTCCCTCGTTGGAGGCCGCTACCTGAAAAGGGAGCACACACAAGGCCAGCCCATACGCGGCGTTTAACATTCTGTATTTCATCATAGCTGTAAAAGTAAGAAGGCCGGCTATGCCGGCCTTCTTGTGTTCCAATCGGAAAAAATTAGCGGCTAACTGCTACGCGCTGGATAGACTTCTCGCCATCCACCAACACCTCAACGAGGTAATTGCCATTAGATACCATGCTACCATTGGCAGCATCTAAATTCCAACGAATCTCGTTCTTGCCAGCAAATACTGCCGCATCAAAGCTATTGACACACTGACCAAGTACATTGAATACGTTGATCGTAGCATTCGCTGCTGCCTTCGCAGTGAAAGCAATAGCAACAGGACCATTTGCTGGGTTAGGGTAAACGGACAGTCCTTCGATAACTGCTTCTTCTACGCCAATAGAAGCGCCGCTTCCATCACACTGATAGCAAGCATCCCAGCAAAAACGGTAAATCGCCCCGTTGCTAGAAGGTACCACGATTTCGCGGTTGATGTTACCGGAACCGTCGTCAGAACCGCAACCATCCGTAGCGATGGTACAAGCAGGATCCGTGCCTTCGTTGGCTCCCCAATCACCGTTTACAAATTTGTAGAACGTGGATCCACCAATGGCTGTTGATGGGAACGTAACGGTGATAGACCAAAGGTCACTTCCTAAATCTGTCATAGCAGACCCCGTATCTGTAGGAGTCCAATCCGCCATTACCAGGCTACCATTGGTTGCCCCTGCTGTTGCAAACTGCCCGCCAACGCGAAGTCCGTTTGCTGCTACAGCATTACCGGCAGCTACATAATCCGCTACATCCACTTGGAACGTAACATCTACTTGGCCATAGGCCATGATGGAGGTCATAGCCGCCAATCCGAGAGTAAGTAATTTTTTCATACTTGTTATTGTGTTTAGTGATTAATGAATGGAATTAATAGCCTGGGTTTTGGACCAGGTTTTGGTTAGAAATGATATCCGAAGAAGGAATGGGATATAAATTGTAATGCGCTGGCGTGGTCGTTCCAAATTGTTCGCCTCCTTTGAAGCCCCACAGATAGGACCCACCTGTAAATGCACCAAAGCGCACTAGATCTGTTCGACGGTGTCCCTCACTGTACAATTCTCTTGCGCGTTCGCTCATGATTGTAGGCAGATCCAATGTCGTCACATTATGGTCGCTATTTCCATAGGCCCGTTCACGTACCATGTTAAAGTACCCTGTACCTTGGGACAAATTACTTCCTGTGCGCACAGCGCATTCAGC
>LICG01000067.1 GCA_001438205.1 Cryomorphaceae bacterium BACL7 MAG-120322-bin74 | reverse complement strand
CAAAGCCCTCCATGCCCTCAAGGGTGGAGTCTACAAGCTTTTGAAGTTCACTTTGATTCATCAGTACGGACCTTATTAAAAACAAGCGAGGGGACTTTTAGGTCCCCTCGGTAGTTTGGATTTATAAGCTCGGCAAAGATACACTATGTTTTTTTACCACGCAAACCTCAAGCTTACCCTCAGCTGGCGGCCTGCTTCGAGCAATCCGTAGGCGCGAGCCAGCGAAAGGTGGTGGGCAACGGCGGTGTTGGTGGCGTTCAAAACTTCTACGTTCCATGATGCCCCTTCGCGGATGCGACCCGTTAGGCTTGCCGACCAAAGGCCGTATGCCGGGGTGGCTCCGTCTAAAAAGAGCAGTTCGGTGGGCGACAGCCTGTTCTGAGCAAGGTAGCGGTCGTAGTGGATCTCGGCATGGAGTCGCTGCTTGGGCAGCAAATCGTAGGCAAAGTGTGCGCCCCATCGCCCTGGAGCCATAAAGGGCAGCGCATTGCCCAAGGCGTCTTCACCAATGCTTAGGGCCGCCTGAGCGTGCACGTGGAAGCGCTCGACCGGGTGCCAATGGGCTCGGGCTTCGGCTCCATAGACACGGGCATCGCCCTGAACGTGGTAGAATCGCCAGGATCCGCTGCTGTCGTTGGGGGTAAGGTAGATGAAGTCTTGATAGGCCTGATAGAACGCGCTCAGCTGGGCGTCAAAACCTTCGGCCTCAAAATTGATCCCGAGGTCTGCGTTCCAAAGCCGTTCGGTGCGCAAATTGGGGTCACCGACTTCAAAGCGGCCTGCGCCGATGTGGGATCCAAAGGCAAAGCGCTCCTCAAGCTGGGGGCCGCGGGTACCTCGAGAAATCCGCGCCTGAAGGCTTAACGGGCGGCTTATCGCATAGGCGTAGCGCAGTATGGCGGCGTAGCCTGCAAAGGCTCCAACTTCCGCTCGAAGCCCGGCAGAGCGAGAATGTCGGCCTTTTTCGTAGGCATAATGAGCAAAAAGAGCCGACTGAAATTGTTCTGCATTGGGGTAGATCTCCTCTTCAGCGTGCACATCGTTCCGCAGCACGCGCAGTTGTTGGTGCGCGCCAAGGGTCAGATGCCCGTCGCCAAAGCGGCGGTCCAAGGTTGTGGTCTGAGAGGCCGTGTGCAGGTTGAATGCAATATGTGCTTCATGCTCATCGCCGGGTGTTGGTTCTTCGCCCTCATGAGCCTTGTCGTACTCTGCCCGCAACGAGGACTGAAGGCCCGTCACGGCGCGGACCTTCCACGGTCCAAGACTGCGCTCCGCCTCCCAGGCGAAATGGCCTGCTTGTACCAACTGATCTCCATGCTCCTCGGGCTCCTCCCCGGGTAAGGGCTCCCGCTCCGGGAGTCCGAACCGACGCTGTACCCCAGTCAGTTTGATGCGGTGCTGGGTTTGGCCTTTTTGCCAGGAGCCAAGGGCGCGAACTGCAAGGGTCTGAGAATGGGTTCCGTGCACGGTATCGCCGTTGCCGTCGCGGTACTCTGGGTTGAATCCGCCGTAGGCTCCGACATAGTATAGGCCAGGTCCGCTGCGGTGCAGGCTGTACTGACCGCTTAAGGGCATGCCGTTGGTTCCGCCGTTCAGCACCAAGGCCTGTTCACGGCCCGAAGTGCGGGGGCGAACGTCCGAAAAGTAGAGCACACCGGCCATTGCGTCGGTTCCCAGCGAAAGAGAGTTTGGGCCAAGCATGACCTCGACATGGTCCACTCCAAGCAGGGGAAAGTCAAGGCCGTGGTCGGCTCCGCCCTGCATGTTGTCGTAGCGCCAGCCTTGGTAGGCAGTGACGACTCGGTAGCCACCCAGTCCGCGCAAAATCGGTTTTACGGTATGCCCGCCGACGCTCGCGAGCTGTAGGGCCGGCGCCTGTCGGCTCAGTTGAAGCATGGCCGAGGGGCCCTGATCGGCAAGAGTCCGCACGGGAATGGCCCATACTTGAGTGGATAGTGCGGCAGGATTGTCGCGTTGAACTTCGACTGAGGCCTCACCCAATTCAATGACCATGGAAGTGTCGCTTTGGCCCCAAAGCACGAGGGGCAGGGCTGCGCAAAGCCCAAAAATAAATTTATACATAGTAAATGCAGTTAGCGTTAAAAACCAAAAGAACTGCGCCCAAGGCGCTGGTAATTAAGCGACTGGGGGTCCCCGAACCGGGGTTTGTGCACATTCAAAGCCATAGCCACCGCTTGCGAGGTGGCTTATGAACCGCGTACTTGATTGAAATGCTTGATCTAATTCGCTGCCGAACGCCGGGAGGTCTGACTGAAGGGTCGCAGGATCAGACCATTGGCAGGGATCCTCGGCCTCGTGGAGGTGTACTCCCTGCTCCTGGCAGTGCTCGTGGTGGTCGTGGGCAATTCTGTGCACCAAAGGGTCTGCCAATCGGCCGAGCCACATCAGAGCAAAAGTGTATAGAAAAAGCTTGCGCACGCAGCATAAAGATAGCGCCTTGCGGTTAAGGAACATTTGCTGCCGTTGGTTCCGGAAAAAACGCTCTTTCTTTTAGGAAAGTAGATAGGGCTTGGGGTAAATACGATCGATTTTGAATTCGCTGCGCCGAAATGACCGTCACCAAAGACCCCGTTTCAACGGTTTGTGTATCTTCTCCTCATATAAAAACCCACGATGAAAAAACTCTTTCTACTATTCCTATTGATTCCGCTTGTTTCTTTTGGACAAAAAAATACAGAAAGTGCATTGATCATAAAAATCAATGCTGTTCAAGAACAGGTTATGGCACAAGGATATCTTACCGAAGATGAGGAACTAGCAATGAAAAGCTTATGT
>LICG01000066.1 GCA_001438205.1 Cryomorphaceae bacterium BACL7 MAG-120322-bin74 | reverse complement strand
GCGGCGCATGCGACATGGTGGTCCACAAACCAGCGGGGGAATTGAAAACAAAAACCCCCTAACATCATTGATGTCAGGGGTTTAAGTAGCTCCTCCTCTTGGGCTCGAACCAAGGACCCTCTGATTAACAGTCATAATTTTAAACCAAACAATACAAATCAATGATTTTAATATACATGCTAAATTACTGATATAAAACGAGATAGACAATTTTTATTGTCTTTGGCTTTTCTTGCTTTTTGTTGTTTGGGTCGATTTTGTGTGCTAGATTGTGTGCTAGATTTTGAAGTCAGCACTATGGCAACACACGCGCGTGTTATTTTAGACACGAGGGTTCAGCTACTCCGACCCTCCAACGGGAAGGATCAAGCATACTACCCCGTGAAGCTTCGTATCACCCACGATCGTAAGCGTCGGTATTATCAAACAGAATTACCTCCCCTAACCAAGTTGGATTGGAAGAAAATAGAGGAGGGGCAACGGATGACCGTAACGCAAAGAGAGGTTTTCCATGGCAAGCGAGAAGTCGAAGCACTCGCGCAAACGATCATTGAAAGTTTGGTGCCGTTTAGCTTCCCAGTTTTCAAGAAGCGGTTTTTAAACCCCATAGTGTCAAGTACCGACAGCTTACAAGAGATGTTCAAGGGGCATATTGACCGATTGGAGCAACAAAATAGAATTTCCACAGCCTCGAGCTATAGGTGCGCCTTGAAGAGTCTCTTGGGATTTCATAGGTCGCTCAATTGGAATGATCTTCATCCCGAGTTTCTCGAGGGTTATGAGACGGAAATGATCGAACAAGGGAAGACACAGAACACCATAGGCATCTATCTCCGGTCGTTGCGCACCATTGTTAATCAAGGCCGCTCACTCGGGTTGATTGACCATGATTTGTACCCATTTGGAAAGACCAGCCAAGGGAAATATCAGATACCATCCTCGGTGAATGTGAAACGTGCTTTGACACAAGGAGAGGTTCAGCTAATCAAAGATGCCTGTCCTGTACCTGGCTCTAGGGCCGAACGAGCCCGTGATTTTTGGTTGTTCTCCTATTATATCAATGGTTGCAACATCAAAGACATCGCACATCTCACATGGGACAATGTGGATTTTAAAGAGGGCATGGTGCGATTTGTACGCAAGAAGACCGAGCGGGCCAATAAGGGTCATCAAGTCAAAATCTCGGCGGTATTGTCCCCAATCGCTGAAGAGGTCATCAAAAAATACGGGATCCCTTCAAAGGATAAAACGGATTACATCTTCAGAATAATCGATAAAGGGGATTCTGCCAAGGCGCAATATCTCAAGCAACAGGAATTCACCAAAGCAATTAACATTGGACTCAAGCAACTTGCGCGAGAGTTAGGTATTGAGAAGAATATCACAACGTACACGGCGCGCCATAGCCATGCTACAGCTCTAATTCACAACGGGGCCTCCTTAGAATTTGTGATGGACCAGTTCAAGCACGGATCCATGAAGACGACCATGAACTATGTGGACTCCATTGATGACACTAAAAGAAAGGATCTTGCGAAACTTCTTTGAAAGGCAGAAATATTAAAAATTTTCAATATTAACATATTCACATAAAACTGCACAGATCCACCTTCAAATTGGTAATCGAAAAAATCACATCTTTACATCAAAACAATCCCGAACCCTCTAGTTAAGAGCGTTGCTGAAACAGGGAAGACCTCACGGCAAAGAAATTTTAACTAACTTAGTGTAGCTAAGAAAGGGGGGGAATACACTGTAGGGATCCTCTTCCTGCTCTGCGTACTGGAAATAATGAAACTGAAAAGTGAATTCTCTCGCGTCAATAGACTTAATCATAATGTGAAAAAACGCCGCAAGCCGCTCCAGCCAATCGCTAGTAATCCTTCTCACGCTCGGGAATAGTTCCGTAAGCGCCCTGCTAATGGCCCCATTAGGAACGAAATACCCACCCCGCAAAATGCGGGGGGGTTGGTGTTTCGTTTTTGCAGAAGTTTCACTTACTGTTGTCTTGGCAGGTATTCACCATAATTAAATATTGAAACTGATTTCATGTAAGGGTCATAATTAAAGTCAATTAAAAAATTGATTCCTTTTCGATTCAAACAAAAATCAAAGTCCTCATACTTTAATTCGTATTCCTTATTGCCTACATATTCAAACCTTCCAATACTCTCAAGTCGTTTTACTATACTACTTTTAGTAAACACATCGGTTGAATCTATTTTTACAAGCACAGCATCCAAAGAATCTAATTGACCCTGATGTTTATAAATAGCGTTATAATAGTAATAGTCCGGATCTACGCGCAAAACATTTACACCATCATCTAGCTTTATGTATGTTAATGTCAATCGCTTTAAGTCTTCACAATCATACCGCGCAGCACTACTATCCCTAATTATCCTAACCATTTCCTCTAAATGCACAGATTCGCATTTATAAACAGGTATCATACCTGTAATTGAAGGTATCTCATTTGCTTGATCTCTACTTAAGCCAGCATTTTTATGCGTCTGGCAAGCCAATAACAGACCAAAACATATTAAAGTCAAAAACCTGGTCATTTCTTTATTTTTCCGTTTTCGTTATATGGTGTTTTGGTTCCCCATCTCCATATATAGAATTTCGTCTCGGGTTTTTGATTTATAAACACATTGTCTTTTAAATACCTTACTACATCTTGATCCCCTGGTGATGGCCCGTAAGTACCACCTCTCATTCCTGGTGAATTTGATGGATTCCCGTGGTTATGCATTGCCTGTAACAATTTCAAACCACTGTCACCTTTCTTTAAGTTATTAAGGTACATTACTCCACCTCTTACATATTTTTCATCTCCAGAAGTGTAGAACCTTGTTTGTTTTGTCCCGTCTCCTAATTCAAAATCCCACTTATTAATTTCAACATCTGTTTTTCCTGCCATAAAACCATAAGCTTTATCTGCATCTCCTGAGTTAGAAAAAGTATAAGTCTGATAATTGTATGAACCATCTTGATCAACCCCTCGGTCATTTTCCATGTTTTCGATTTTCCCTTCAAGTTCAACTACATCTTCACCTAAATCTAACCAAAGGAATTTGCCTTTGTCCCTAATAATCCTATCCGGCCCATCATCTTGAGTGCCGTCTACAACTGTCAATTTTCCAGTTTCTTTATTATAATCCCAGTCCGTCAGCCCATCAGGATCAATCCGCATTACAGGATTATTAGACGAGAAATGATAAGGCGTCATAGTAATATTATGACCTTCCATTGCCAGTGGATCAACACTCATCCATACGCTTAACTTGGGATGGTGGTACCGCGCTCC
>LICG01000065.1 GCA_001438205.1 Cryomorphaceae bacterium BACL7 MAG-120322-bin74 | reverse complement strand
CTCCACTAAACGAGACTCAAAGGCATTTTGTCTTTGAGTTTTGTTTTTATTGGACTCCCAAGATTCTATAAAACAGTCTGTTATATCAAATAACAGGTGCATCTCCGAGGTTAGATATTCTTGTTTTTTCATGGAGTACCTCAATCCTTCAGGGAAGATCAACTTTTGGAAGGACCTCTTTTGCTTTCCATTTAAGGAATCGTAGAATTGACGGGGGTTTTTGAGGACTTCCATGAGTTTTGCATCCATGATTTCTTGGTTCGATTTTTTTGAAGGCACGGATTCAAGTTTTTCCTGCAATCCCGATAGTTCACTAATGATTGCATGAGTATGCTTTTCGTACATAGCCTTGGTGATTTCACCAATAACGAAGTTGTGTTCTATGCGTTCAAGATGGCTGGTCTTTAATTGAATCTCCTCCATAACCTCATTGCGAGCACTCTCGAACCGTCCGATACATTGATCAAGGCTTTTTCCCAATTGTAGCTTAAATACATCAAAAAGCTTGGGGTCTAAATGAAATCCATCGAGTAGACCTCTAAAGCGTTCATGTATACCGGGTCTTAAGGATTTCGGTGAAGTATCTGCATTGGCGGTTTTATTGCATGAGTTGCACTTATAGTAATAGGATTGTGTCTTCTTGTTGAAGTAGGAGGTCATGTTATGTGAGCATTCATCACAACGCAAAAACTGTGGAATTAGTGGGGTTGCTTCCTTGCCTTTGAACTTGGGCACTCCCGCCAGAAAGGAACCATCCAATCGCCCTTGAAGCAGTTCATATTCTTTCAGGGTAATGATGGGCTCCCATGGACCTTTGGCATTGGGATCAAGGATATGTTTGTTTTTATAGATGCCCGCATAGAAGGGGTTTTTCCACATCTTACACAAGGTCTGTGGCGGGATCCTGAATCCTTTTCGTGCCATAAAGTTGATGATTTCACGGTCGGTTGCCCCATCATGAATCTTCATCTTAAAGGCCTCTTTCAAAGCTCTTCCTTCGTCATTGAGCAGCACCTCTTGTTTGGCTTGAACATGTTCGGGGTTAACGACCAATGGCCCTTTCTTATAGTAGCCACGGGGTGCTCTTCCAAGGTGGTAGCCTCGTTGTACATAGTTCTTGATTCCAGGGGTAATGGCATCCGACCTATTGATGTTTTCCCACTGGGCATGCAAAAGAGCAGTGCTTATGGCGTATTCGGCCCTATCATCATGGGTAGAATATCCGTCACTTACACAGTAGATAATAACGCCATAGTCGCGTTTAAGCTCCATCATAAAGCTAATGTGCGCGGCCCCTGCGCGTCCAACTCTACTTACGGACCAAAAGAGAATGAGCTTCGGCCGCTTGCTCGGGCGGGTCTTGCGAATGGATTCTTTGAGTTGCAGAAGCACTTTTTGGTTTCCGAATGTTTTTGAGCTCTCGTACTTGGCGTTGTACTCCTGCTCAATGATCAGGTTGTTGCTTTTGGCAAACGCCCGAATCTCTTGAGTTTGGGTGCTGATGCTCGCATTGTTTTGAAATTGGTCTTTGGAGCTCACACGTGTGTAGGTCCAAACAATCTGGTTGTGGTATTTAGAAATGTCAAATAGTTCCATCTTGCACTAAGTGGATTAAAGCGTTTGAATAAAGATTTGAATGAATTCGTAAGAGCACTGCGCCACTATGCGCGCATGCTCTGGACATAGCTTGATGTTCAGTTGTTCTTCAAGCTCGTTTTGAGTTAAGAACTCTGAAGACGATTTTGGGTCCATCCCGGTTGGGTATTAAACCAGGCTGGATCGGGTTAGGCTGGTTGGATGGCACCATCATTTTGCTTTTACTATGATCTGAGTATCCCACTTATCTCCTTGGAGGGTGAGCAGCACACGGGATCCTTTTTTTAGATCGTTACTCTTTAAAAATGCAATGAGTTCTGAAAGGGTGCGGGTGTCGTGATACACAAATTGGAACTCTTGGTGATGGCCTTCAATCGCGGCAACCACATACCTCGGTTTCTTTTGGTGGATAAGATTCAAGGCCTCCACTAATTCTATATCCATGAGCTGAGTGTCCCCTTCGCTTTTAATAATCTCGATGGAAACCAAATCATTAAAAAGGCGAGCGAGAGGAACTACCACATAAGGCTCTCTACTCATGCGTTGCGTTCCCCTTTCTTCAGGGTCTACAATGGCCCCTGAAAAACACCATTCACCAGATTGCGGAAAATAGTTAAACTGGAAAAGGCTTATCGAGGTCCTTATCAATTGACTTATGCCTACCGTAAAAGGAGTGATCTCGGAGGCCATGGTCTCTAAAAGCAAGGTGTCTTCCAGAATACGATGGAATTGATCCTTTTCTTGGATACTACTTGTAGGATGGTCTAGTTCTGCACGTACTAGGTTACGATAGTAGTCTGATTCCCTTGGTTCAAGCCACACCTTCCTGCTTAATGCATTTAGTTGCTTGGTTGAGATGCCCATTTTAGTAAGACTGTGCAAAATCTCAAGCCATAGCCCTTGGTAGACGTTCATCTTAAGGTGCTTTTCGTTTTGGAAGTAAGGAAGGGCTATGGATTGTTTCCAATAATTAACCTGTCGGGAACTAATTCCTAGGTCCTTGGGTGTGATGTGGTGACTCTCAAATGTGCGCGCCACAGCATCCACAAATTCCAGTTTAGATAATCCCATACTTGGTATTTTATCGCAATTAAGACTTACGGTATCGTAAATTTACTGAATTAATTGATTAAAACCAAATAAAAGTCCCTTTGAACAAACATGTCTTTCATCTCACGAAAGCATGAAACCCAAAAATTGATGCCCTCAAGTAGGGTAAGAAATAAAACCCAGAGCGTCTACCCCACGTAAACATTAGGTAAACACACTGATCTACAACACGTAAACATGCCACCTCATGATCCAAAACGAACACTTTAGAAATTGCACCGTGAGCTTTCGAACAACCTCACAGCATAAACTTCACATCGATAGATTAGCACAAGCCTCAGGTTTAACAACGTCTGAATACCTTGTTCACCTAACCTCCAGATATGCACAACCCATCGAAAAGTTCTCGGGAGATCTCAGAGAGGTAGTCGAGCAAAAAGAAGAAAACCGAAAGCTGCAACGCCGAATAAAACGACTCGAAACAGATCTTGAGAATGCCGACACGCGGGTGGTATTTGAGCAAGATCAAAGTAGAAAAAAGGAAGGGACCATTGCAGAACAAGGACTCCTAATCCAGCAACTAAGTGCCGAGCTTGGAGGCCATCAAAAAACAATTGCCTCGCTAAAAGCTATTGGACAAAAAGCAATCACATCATTGGAACCCCAAAAATCAATAGATGCAACGGAACAAAATAACTCAGAGGTGGGAATTGGAGAAGTTATTTTCTTCGGCATATTGGGACTATTTGCCTTCTCGAGTCTATCTCGGCGATAAACTCCAGCGCTCATC
>LICG01000064.1 GCA_001438205.1 Cryomorphaceae bacterium BACL7 MAG-120322-bin74 | reverse complement strand
GCTCCAATTGACTTGCCGCGTCGCATAAAGCCTCGGAGGGGCAAGGGTGCGCTTCTAAGAAGAGGCCATCGATTCCGGTGGCGACCGCGGCACGGGTAAGGGTTTCTAAGTATTGGCGTGCACCTCCCGTGGGGTCAGAGGAGGGGATACCGTATTTGCGGATGGAATGTGTCGCATCAAAGACGACGGGGTAGCCCGTTTTCTTCAACTCATAAAAGGCGCGCGGGTCTACGACCAAGTCATTATACCCAAAGGTGTAACCGCGTTCCGTCAAGACGATGTGGCGATTGCCCGTAGATTCCACCTTGGCGGTCACCTTGGCCATGTTTTCGGGGGCGAGGAATTGGCCGTGCTTTAGGTTGATAATGCGGTTGGTCTTGGCCGCTTCTACCACCAAGGTGGTCTGCATACAGAGGTAGGCAGGGATCTGCAGTATATCGACCACCTCTGCCACGGCTTGCACCTGGTCAGGGTAGTGAATGTCGGTCAGCAAGGGGAAACCAAACTGTTCCTTGACTTCCTGTAATATTTTGAGCCCTTCGTCCATACCAGGCCCCATGTAGTAGTCTACGCTACTGCGGTTATCCTTTTGAAAACTAGACTTATAGATGATGCCGGCAAGCGGCAGGGATTGCTGGATTTGGGCCAGTTCTTCGGCTACCCGCATCATGGTGTCACGGCTTTCAATGACACAAGGGCCACTGATCAAAAAGAGTTTGTCAGTACCGAGGGGCACGGAGCCCGCGTGGAAGGTGTGCTTGGACATGGGGTAAAGGTAGAGGAGAAAAGGGTGAAAGGGTGGAAGGGTGGAAGGGTAGAAGGGTGAAAGGGTAGAAGGGTGGAAGGGTGGAAGAGGGGAAGGGTTTAAGAGTAGAAGGGTGGAAAGGTTTAGAATTTTTGGAATTCATGTAGAAGCGTTTTCCATGCTTTTTTGGGACTGTCATCTGCATCAATGAGGCTCCAAGAGATCACGTCATCCATATCATTGAGCTGCCAGATGAGGGTGCCACTGCAAAAGGGCCGCGCCGCAGCATGGGCGCGCAAAGTGCGCCTCACCACAGCGGCCTGCCATTTCTGGCTTTGACGGGTGAGTTGGCGGGTCGATCCATCTGGGCGCCATCCAGTTTCGCTGGTGAGGTAGCGTTCCAATAGCCCTAGCCCTTTATAACTCAGCATGTAGGCAGCGGGTTCTTCGGTCCAGCGGGATTGGACTCCGGCATTGGGCAAGGAGGGAACGCCCCATTCGGTGACCATCGGAGCCACTGTGTGGGTCAAGATTTGGCTTGGCTGTTCTCCATGCCAAACACGCCAATCGTGGTTGTCGCCCACTTTAAAATCCTCGGGACGGCCCCAGTTGCTGATGGGGGAAGAGGCAAGATAGGCGCGATCAGGGGCATAGGTTTGGACGATGCCGGGCAGGAGCTCATGAAAGAGATACTGAAGGCCCTGCGCCATCCGGGCGGAATCCTCAGGGGTCATAGCATAGGTGTGCTGCCATCCCCATGCGCGCCATGCCACATCGATTTCATTGTTGCCACAAAAAAGGACGATACAAGGGTGTTGGGCCATGCGTTGTACCTGCTGAGTCGCTTCAACCGTCACCCAATGAAGAAAGAGGCTGTCGCCAGGGTAGGTGGTCCCGGTAAAGGCAAAGTCTTGCCAGACCATTAAGCCAAGGCTATCGCAGGTGTGTAAGAGTCGTTCAGAAGGGTAGTAGCCCCCAGCCCAGAAACGGACGGTATTGCCCCCGGAGCGGTGCATCTGGATGAGTCGCTTCCGCAAGGCATTTTCTTGCACCGGGCTGTGGGGGACGATGGCGTTGACACCTAGTAAAAATTGGGCTTTCCCGTTGACAGAGAGGTAAAAAGGCTTTTCGGGGTCCCCGTCATGCAGTTTGGTTTTACTTAAAGCATGGGAGGGTTGGGGCTGCCAATCTTTTGGAAGGCGTCCACCTGCTGGACGGGGGGTCCAGATGACATTTGCAGAGGGTGCCGGCTGCGCTAGGGTTGTTTGATGGATGCGCGCTACGAGTTGTGGCATAGGAGCGCCTGTTTGAATCTTTCGGCGGGCAAAATCCCACCCAAATTCGATTGCCGCTTTGCGCAAATGTGGACTTAAGCGCAAAGGGTCATTGTCTGCCGGGTAAGGCAAAGGATCAAGGGCCTGACGTTGCACAGCCCAGGCGATAGGATCTGGGAAGACGTAGCGCACAGAGTCTTCTTTGGTGGCCCCTTTGTCAAGGTGATAAGAAAAGTGGACAAAGGGCCCAGGAACAAAGCCAATGCTGTCCCATCCGCCCCCTGCGGGTTTGTACCAAATGGAGGCGGGCCCGTCAATATTTTCGGCGACAAGTGTTTGTGGCTTAGAGGAGAAGCCCAATTGACCTAGGGCCCAGGCAAGAATAAGGATCGGGGGCATGAACGATATGGCCAGTTTGCTTGTTGAGTGGAATAAGGTACAAAGCTTGTGGCGAGTGTGATGGGTTGTCCGTGTTGTTTGTTTTGATTCAAGCAAGGGTTGGGCAAACGATTAAAGCCAAAATTTGCACGAACTTTGTGCCCTCCGTTCGCATGCTGCAAGCATGACGATATCAATTCATTTTATTGCGCTATGTCAGACGTCGAGATTTTTAACAAAGCCCCTAAGCACGGATATTCAGAAGTCCTGCCAGAAATGGATGCCAAAGCCTTTACGGCAGTGGTAGAAGGGCGTCGTTCCGTGCGTGTATTTGATCACACCCCCATCCCTGAAGAGGTGATGCGCGAGTGTTTGCGTTTGGCCCTTTTAGCACCTAATTCCTCCAATTTGCAGACTTGGGAGTTCTTTTGGGTCCGTTCTGCGGACAAAAAGGCCCAACTAGTCAAATATTGCCTAAACCAGCCTGCCGCAAAAACGGCACAAGAGTTGGTGGTGGCGGTGGCTCGGCCTGACCGTTGGCGTGAAACCAATGCCCTGATGCTAGCCAAGTTTGACGATGGCCGAAAGGAGCGCCTAAAAGGTCCCTATCAGTACTATAGCAAGATCATTCCCTTGGCGTACAATATGGGGCCATGGGGGATGTATGGCCCGTTTAAACAGCTGTATGTGTGGCTAAGAGGCCTGAAGGAGCCTATTCCACGAGGTCCGTTTAGCTTAGCCGGCATGTCCACGTGGGCCCATAAATCTACCGCCTTGGCCTGTGAGAATTTTATGCTTGCCTTGACAGCGCATGGGTTTGATTCTTGCCCCATGGAAGGAATGGATGGCAAGCGCGTAAAAGAATTATTGGGCTTGCCCAAAGGCGCTCAGGTGTGCATGGTGATATCGGCAGGAAAGCGTGCACCAGAGGGGGTATATGGTCCGCGTGTGCGGTTTAAGCAGGAGCTATTTGTGAAGGAAGTTTAAGGGGTGAAGGGTTTAAGGGGTGAAGGGTTTAAGAGTAGAAGGGTTTTTATGCGCTGGGTGGGTGGAGTCTGGCA
>LICG01000063.1 GCA_001438205.1 Cryomorphaceae bacterium BACL7 MAG-120322-bin74 | reverse complement strand
GATAATCTTTAGTGTGAAGGGGGTGACTTTATCACCTTATCACCTTATCACTTTATCAGTTGATCACGGGTTCCTCGTTGATAGGATGTGATTTTTTGTACTTGTTGTATCCGAGGCGTTCAAAGGGACCTTGAACGAGATAACGACTAACGGTAGCTGAAGAAATATTGACTTTCTTTCCGATTTCGTTGGCTTCGATTCGGCTGAATTCATGGGGGAGTTTTTCAATAAAGCGTTCCATCTTCTTGTGTTTAAGCGATATTTCCAGGTTCTTAGGCATTTCAGCCATGTGAACAAGGCTGTGCTGTATGGTGTGAAGGGTAATCTGGATTGCGACCGACAAGTCGTGATCGTGGATTAGTCCTTTTGGCGGCTCAGTTCTTTTAAGATCGAAAAAATGTCTCAGGGTGGACAAAATCATGGCAATTCGGAACGTAATAAGGCCAGACCTGTGAATGGTTGCTAAAACGCGTTCTCCGGATTCCGAATACAAGACTTGTGTAAACTCGGTGAAGCGCTTCAAAAAATGTTCTTGTTGATTTGAGTTTAAACTCAATTGGACAGGGTCCTGGTACGATTGCAGCAGTTGGAATAATTCTAACATCCGTTGTCCCAGTTCGTCACAAACTTGTCCCGGGACAATGTCCCGTTGGGAAAAAACATCTTTGAATTGAGGGATACTTTTCATTGTATAGAACATGAAGCGGCTGAACAATCCGTTTTCTGTATTCGGGATGAGTCGCTTGAACTGGCCGTTAGTTCCTGTCAACATCACGGAAAGTCGAGGCTCCTCTATAACCAAATACTCGCGATTTGCTCTGCGCTGCATTTCCACAGATTCATGATGGAAGGCACAGCGAAGGACATCGCTAAAGTTGCCCCAATCCTGATTCAAAGAATTGGCAAGAGTGTCCGCTTCGGTGCTAAATAGAATCCCCATTTCATCATTCTCTGTCAGCGTATTGATGAATGAACTCGCAGAACTGTTCGCAGGTATGAATAGGAGTTTCTGCTTTGGGATGGGCAAAGACGATGGATCCTCATTTTTGGATTTCATTTCGCTCTTGCGCTCTTCATAAGCTTCTACGGCTGAGCGCGTCGACTCGATTCGGCTTAAATGAATGGGTCTCCCTATTAACCTCAGATGATTTAAAATTCCTTTACCTGCGCCTGCCGGGGCATCGATAAAAGCAAATAGGTTGGGATACACTATACGATTGTCATATAGACCGTAAATGTTGGGTAGGCAGCCGGAAATGACAGTGATGGCACCGAGCAAGAGCACATCACGCTCTTGTCTGTTGCTTCCAATGGCAACAATTGGTTTCAAACATTCTGGAATCCAGTCAAAAACAGAATCATGAATGAGGCCATCTACCGAATGGACGATGTTAGGCACAAAGAATGAATCTTCATCTTTCTCTGGATTAATAAATACCTTGCTCATCGGTCCATTGGTTTTCTCTTCGTATAGAGCTGGCCTTCCTTGCTAATGTGGCGAATCTCCTGTTGCTTGCCGCGATTCATCCAATCGTCTAAATCTCCGCGTCGAAAAAGGATTTTCTTGCCATTCTTATAGAACGGAACCTTGCGCTTACTGGTGAGTGTGTACAGCGTTTGCTTGGCAATGTGCAAGTAGGCTGCCGCCTGGTCGGCATTGAGGACCTCTTCGCGATGATCGCTTTGAATTTGTTCGTGAGAACGTTGCTCGTGCTGCTGCTCTAGCGCACTTTGTACTGCACCATTTACAATGTCTCTAATGAATGCTTGGAGATGGGAAAATGTCTTATCCATAGGTAATGATTTTCCCTTTCCCTATCAAACAAATTGCCATGCCAAATTTTACCGATGACTTGACATGTTTATCGAAGTTTTTATGAGGGTTTCGAACCCTCGGAGGTTGCGCAAAACACTGAATATCTGCGCATTATGGTACACTCTGATACAAAATGTTACATTTATTACCCAGTGAATTCCCAGTAGTGTATCATAATGCGCAATTAAATTTTTTTTTGGGTTCGTTTCCCTAAAAACATGACAACCTCCGCTAGTCAGACATCTTGTCATGACATTTAGTGTAAAACCAACCTTATTTGTTGTCAGTTTTTAGTCCAAGATGGATTCGACCCATGGCTTCGGTTTTCGTTTTATCCATCACCTTACCGTATATCTGTGTCGTGTGAATATTCTTGTGACCTAGAAGCTTTGACACAGTATAAATATCGGTTCCTTCCGCTAGCTGCAAAGTGGCAAACGTGTGACGAAAGTTGTGGAAGGTGATTTTCTTCGTGATACCAGCCTTTTGAAGCCAGCGCTGGAGTTCTGAGTAATGCGCATTGAAGTTGTAACCAGGGAAAACGAAAGATTCAGGCGAGTCACTTGGAGCGCCGAGTAAGGCTATGGCTTCATTCGATAAAGGCAGCGTTTCCTCAGATTTGGTTTTGTTCATACTGAATCTTACGAAGTAGCCCATCGATTCTGAATGTTGAACTTTTGACCAGGTCAAACTCATGATATCACCCATGCGCATTCCGGTCAAGGCCGAAAACAAGCAGGAGTTCTTCATGGCCTCAGTAGGGGTTGAAGTATTGGCCAATCGAATGAGCTCCTCCTTGGTCAGAAACTCGCGGTATGTTTCAGGCTGAGAGATGCCTTTCACCAGGTCAAAGGGGTTTTGCTTCACATGCCCCATAGCCGTTGCTTCCCTTACACATGCTCGCAGTTTATTGTAATAGCTGTAGGCCGAGCTGTCACTGATGCGCATCAAGGGTGAGTTAATGCGCGTGGCTTTATTCAACAAGAAATCCTTGTAGTCATTGATAAGCTGGGGTTTGAGTTCGCCAAAAGAACATTGTCCTTTGACAAATATTTCATATGTTTTAAAGGAAGCCACCCAACCACCATGGTTGCTAGTTTCCTTGCTTTTTTTCTCCATCTGTTGGCGGTAGAACTCCAAAAAATCATCGTATTCAGAGGATCGTTGATATCCATAACGACCGGCAATACGATCTAGCTGGCGTTCAGAAGCAATGGCCCGGGCCATCATCTCCACTTCGCGGTTGTGTTTTTTCTCAAATTCATCCCGTGGAGGATTGTATAAATACATTTCTAAGTACTCCCAACGGGTAGACAGTCCGGTCTTGGGTGAGATAATGGGTGGGTAGTAGTCTAGGAATAAGGCGATTTTACCATTGGACCTGGCTCGTTTGCGTAGCGTGACTTTCATTATATTGATTATTTAAGAATTGATTAAAAGATTTCTGAGGGATGATGCGGCGCCCCAAGACTTTGAGGGTTTGCAACCGTCCGCGCTTGATGGCTCGTTGTATGGTCCATCGGGACACGCCTAATAATGTGGCTGCTTCTTCCACACTGAGGTAATCACGGGCTTGCAGCTCCTTTAAAGGGGCAGAAAGTTTTTCCAGATTTTCCTGTGTAGCGTGAACAATCCGCTCTTGTCGCTTTCGGTCTTTGTAGGCCTTCTTCGCGCAATTGGCCGAACAGTACTGGGTTGTGGATTTGCGTGCCTCAAATAGATTTTGGCAAAACATGCAAATCTTGGGGATGGGGTCTTTACTCGCTGTCATCGTCATTTCTCCGCTTTGGTGCACAATGGTGCAGGTTGGTGCAGCATGGTGCAGATTGGTGCAACTATTTTGGTCTCGCTCCAGAATTGTTGCTCATCTGTTGCGCACCCAAAATGCCGCAACAAGAGCGCAACAAAAAGGATACAAATCGCGAAAAGAGCCAAAAATGACAGACGTCAAAATTTGACTGTAAACAACTGAAAATAAGTGTGTTGAATTTGTTTTTAGCTATCGATGCTTATCGATGCTTACACGGGTTTACTT
>LICG01000062.1 GCA_001438205.1 Cryomorphaceae bacterium BACL7 MAG-120322-bin74 | reverse complement strand
ACGAACCTGGATTGCTTATTGCCTTGGGCCATTTCCACGACACGAATTTCTGTGGGGTCGCATTTTTTAATGTGGCGCTTTAAAGTGGGTAGATGGTCAGCATTAGAAACCAGGCAGGTAAACCACCTAACCTGCATCTTAAAGCGGGCACTCTCTGAAGCCATTGTTTTAATAAAAGCCACTTCACCTCCTTTAAACCATAGCTCGCGTGCATTGCCACCGAAATTATGGGCAATCATTTTATTTTTATGTAGATTCTTGTTTTTACGAATATTCTGTTGTTCTGCGTCTAACTGTGTTTTATAGAAAGGGGGATTGCAGATGACTATGTCAAAGTAGTCGTCTTTCTCTATAATACGCTCTAAGACTTTACTTTTAAACGGTTGACCTCTCAGGATGGTGGGCTTTAATGTTGGATTAAGTAGCAAAAGCCTTTCTGCGAAATCAAGCGATTCTTCATCCACGTCACTTGCTGTACAGTCCCAACCAAACGCAGAAGTGGCTAGTAAAGGATAGATCAAGGATGCACCTGTCCCAATATCTAGCATGGTTACGTTATGAGTTGCATGACCGCCTAAAAGCTCTTTCGCGTGAATCAGGTAATCTAGCCTTCCAGGAACAGCAGGGCATAGGTGACCTGGTTTGAGTTCCCAATTAATATCAAACGTTCTCTTAAGCAAGGCCGTATTTAGAGCAACTACAGCTTCCGGACTGCTAAAATCGATACTTTTTCTCTCAGACTTCCCGGATATAACAAATTCTGACAGCTTAGGATAGGATTCCGTGAGTCCATTGAAGTTGTAATTTTCATTAAAGGGATTGTCTGGATGCAAATTGTTTTCTTTTATGAGTTGGAAGATAAGCTGTGCAACGCAGCCATATAGTGTCAGGGCTCAGAGTTGTTCATGATAAAGGTTGCCTCTGAATGGAATAAGCTAGAGCTAAAGTAAGTTCCAAGCCTTACTCATTACTTTTCTGAAGGGCTATTTCTTTTTAGCACGAAATGATGTTGCACAACCTCCTCTACATATATTTTGGTGTCGACACATTTGAATTTCAGTTTTTTAGTCAAATCAGCAAATAGTCGATCACCGCCTCCCATTACATGGGGAACAATAGTCATGGTTATTTCATCCACTCAATCCTCTTTTTAAGAAGCTCTCGGGGAATCCGAACTGCGTCACAAATTCCGTAATTTGCACTTAAGTCTAACCAAGAACATTATGTCGGACAAGCCAGGGCCAGCCTTTCACGAAAAAAAAGACAAGAATAAGAAAACAGTTAATGTGGGCGGTGGTGAAAAAATAAAGATGAAAAGGGCAAAAAAGCACAAAAAGCCACTGACTAGAGGACCTAAAAGGAAGAAATAAAGCCCCGCAAACTCCCCTGTTTTCGTCGCATACAAAGTCCACTATACCTTATGGGCCTCTGGATTGAATCCACGACCTGCTTCATCGTACATTTAGTCTACACCAATTCAGTTCCGATGAAAAGACTGCTTTTGACCCTTATGATTCTGGTATCGGCCCTCACGGCTTCAGCCACCCACCTCATTGGAGGAGATCTGTCTTACCAGTACGTGTCCTCCAGCGGATCGAATTCAACCTACAACGTCCTGCTCACATTGTATTGCGACTTGATGGGAATTCAAGTGCCCTCCACGCAAACAGTCAATGTCACGGGCGGAGGAGCGGTGTATTCCGTGGTCGTATCGCAACTCAAGCCCGCCTACAACGCAGGCAGCTTGGGTGCCGGGCTGTGCACCAATGGCGGATCAGACATTATTGTGGTCGAATATGCCGGCCAAATCACCTTTGCAACGACCGCGAATTATACCTTTTCATGGTCCACCTGTTGCCGCCCAAACGGCATCACCTCGATAGCCAACAGCGCGTCTCAAACCATTTATCTCGAGGCTAAACTCAATTTGGCCGGGGGCTTGCGCCCATACAACAACGCCGTCAGGTGGGCTCCCATGGGTCAGTTAAGCGGTGCAGTCCATCATCTGCACCAACAAAATATTCCAATCCAGGAAATCGATGGGGATAGCACCGCCTTGGTCCTGCGTCCCGCTCTCTCGGCGGCAGGAACCTCTGTGACCTATGCCTCCGGATACAGCGCTGCGACACCCATCAATTGTAATGTCTCTCATCCGGTTACCTTGGATCCCACGACGGGCGTTCTGTCTTTCAAGCCTGCGACTACCCAGGTTTCTACCTTGGCTTTGCGCGCAGACGACTATGTCTACGATAGTACGAATGCGAACTGGTTCCGAATTGGCTATTCCATGCGCGAAGTGCCTATTTACGTGACGACGGGCGGTGGCGGTACCATTGGGGTGGATTCTGCGACTTCTGTCAATCCTGGTATTCTTACTTTGTATCTAGATCACAACGTTTTTCGTGGTTCCATTACCAGCGGTTTGAACGAATTTGAATGGACGCAATCAGGTGTTAGCAGTGGCTATGCGAGCCAACTCACGGCAAACTGGGATACGGCTGTTATGGCAGACATCCTCTCACTTAGCCTACCGAATGCCGTTTCCGGCATGGGGAAGCTCATCGTGTACACCGCTTCGGATAGCAGCACCGCCGTTGGACGATGTGGCAGCGCCCTGGCCGCCGACACGCATACGGTACATCTGCCTTTCGTTGGGGCCATCATGGTGGGTTCTACGACGCCTACCTGGATGTCGACTTCAACCTACCAGTTGAGCTCTACGGCCATGATTGATTCTGTAACCTGGTTGTTGAACGGGGGTACGTGGATTTCTTATCCAGCTACTATGTCCGATCCGGCGGAGGTTCAGTGGACCGGCGCGACGGGCGAGCTGCAAGCCGTTCGTTGGGGACGTTTGGCGGCCGATACGGTCCGAATTCAAGTCCAAGTGCAGAGTGTCGGCATTGATGAGGGCCACGGGATTTCCAAGGTATATGCCATGCCCAACCCCGCCAATGAAGTGCTCTATCTGTCCGAAGAGCCCGCAGGTCAAATGGAAATCTGGAATCTCTTCGGCCAAAAAGTGGAAACCGTTGCGGCGGCGCGCCAAATTCCGGTCGCGCACCTCCCCAATGGATCGTATGTGCTTCGCTGGAAGGATGATCAGGGTGCGTACCGCGTCCGATTTGTGGTCCAACACTAATCGAGAATGAATTCAAAGAATGGCCCGCCACGCGGGCCATTTTTCATTCAAGGTTTTTCTGATAGTGGTAAACAATGGCCTGGAAGCTCGGATGCATAGCGCATTCGTTCAATTGAAACTTTAAGTTTTTACTATTTTCGATTGACCCATTTTGGAGTAATGATGATTGCAGCTAATCCAGCGATAAGGTGCATGGGGATGGTTAATAAGGCAAATCCTTCGGGTGCAGAATTTCCATCAGGTAGGTCGGTCATATTTATTGGCCCCATTAAACTCAAAAAGGTAAAAACAACTCCTGCGGTGATGAAAATGAAGGTACCCTTTTTGGTTAAGCGATGGAGGACAAAGTAGACAAACCCACCAATGAATAATCCCAGTATGGATGATGCAGTAACTGACCCGATATTTATAATTTCCGGCACTTCATTTCCTGTTGTTAAAGGATAAACAAGCAGCCAGACATTGTTCAGTATCGCAGAAGCCACACCCGCTATCAATCCACCCAAAAGAGACCTGACGATTTGGGGTTTTTGTTGTCCATTTATAGTTTCGTTCATCATGTCATTTATTTTTTAGTTGGCAGTTTGCCATTTATCTTTTCAATTTTCCACATTACCGCTTTTTCATTGGTAAAGTCAATCATTTTTGCAGGGTTTCCGCCTGACATTTGAGTATTTACTTTCATGGTTTTGAATTTTTTAGATGTGAACCATCGCAATATCCGTTAGGATCAGAGGTGTTTCCGCAGGCACACTCGGGTCTTTCGTTTTTCATAATAGAAGTGTTTTAAATCTACCCAAAACTATTACCTTCAGTTACAAAAAGAAACATGTTACCTTTTGGTAA
>LICG01000061.1 GCA_001438205.1 Cryomorphaceae bacterium BACL7 MAG-120322-bin74 | reverse complement strand
CTATCGCCTTCCTATCGACATGTATTTTTGTCAATGACCTGACCATCAACCTATTCTTTATTCCCTTTCGGAAGTTCTTGCGTGCTAATCTTGCGCACTTGACCCTTATAATGCCCTAAAAAAAGCCCACACATTTCTGTGCGGGCTTAAGGTTCCTTTGGTCGGGATGACACGATTCGAACGTGCGACCACACGCCCCCCAGACGTGTACTCTACCACCTGAGCTACATCCCGAGGAGGGCGGCAAAGATATGCAAAAGCATGAAAGATAACATGCGTTTTAGGTCACATTTCTAGGGCAATCACGCCCTATTTTTGCGCTACTATGGAACAACTTGAATGCCTTATCATCGGCTCTGGACCCGCAGGGTACACCGCCGCCATCTATGCCTCACGTGCTGATTTACATCCTGTTATGTATGTGGGTCTGCAGCCTGGTGGTCAATTAACCACCACGACAGAAGTAGACAACTTTCCTGGATACCCAGACGGGGTGGATGGCAATGCCATGATGGAGGACCTCAAGAAGCAAGCAGAGCGCTTTGGAACAGATGTCCGCTGGGGCCTTGCAACCGCAGTTGATTTTGCCAAAGAAATGGGCGGATGGCATACCATTACGATTGATGAAACAACCCAGATTCAAGCGCGAACCGTCATTATCTCGACAGGCGCATCTGCGCTATACCTCGGCATCCCTTCTGAAGAGAAGTTTATGGGATTCGGAGTTAGTGCCTGTGCCGTCTGTGATGGCTTTTTCTACAAGGGCCAGGAAGTGGTGATCGTAGGTGGCGGTGATACCGCAGCGGAAGAAGCTACCTACCTGTCAAAACTTTGCCCCAAAGTCACCTTATTGGTTCGTCGCGATCAGATGCGCGCATCTAAAGCGATGCAGAACCGTGTGCTGAATACACCCAATATTGAAGTCCTTTGGAACACCGAAACCGTCGAACTATTGGGGGATAAGGGAGTTGAAGCCGTAGTAGTGAGGGACCGCCTTACTGGCGCTATCAAGGAGATACCTGCAAAGGGCTTCTTTGTCGCCATTGGACATAAGCCTAATACCGACATTTTTAAAGGCCAGCTGACCATGGACGACACAGGGTACCTAAAAACAACCCCGGGCAAAACGGAGACCGCTCTACCCGGGGTATTTGCTGCTGGTGACGTTCAAGACAAAGTCTACCGCCAGGCGATTACCGCCGCGGGGACCGGTTGTATGGCCGCCCTTGAGGCCGAGCGTTATCTCGGTGGCCTCCACTAAACCCGCCTGGGCGTCCACCACGTCCGCGCATACGGCTTCCGTTATCGTCACGTGGACGGTCACGACCTACATGATGTTCCACTGGATCTAGCTTAACGCTGATGCCATTGAATTCAGAGCTTTCTAGTGCCTGACGTACTTCAGCTGATTTTCCTGTGGGTACCGTGAAGTATCCATGCGCAGGTCCAACATTGACACCTTGTACATCAAAATCACCTAAACGTCCAGCTTCACGGACAAAGTCTTTAAGCAAAGGCCATGTAAAGCCATGCTTTTCTCCTAAGTTAATCCAGAAACGCTGCTCATCCGCGCGGCCCTCCTGACGGGGTGCAGCATCTCCCCATGCACTTCCGCCTTCACGGCTAGGACGATCAGGACGATCAGGACGATCAGGACGGTCACTGCGTTTGCGGTCTTGACGGTTTAGATCCAAATCCACATGCTCCGCATAGTGACGGAACAAAACTTCAAATTCAGCGGCCAAAAAGCGCGTGACCATTTCTTTGGTCTCCATGCCTTCAAACAAGGGCAAGAGGCTAGTGACATGCTCTTCAACCAATTCCATACCATTTGCTTGTGTCGCCACTTTCTCTGTAAAGTGCTTCAACTGGCCTAAAACAACATCATTGCGCGAAGGAAACTGTGCACGTGTGATATCGCGCTTAATCTCACGTTCCAAGAAAGGAAGCTTGCGTGCTTCTGCAGTGGTCACCATGGCCCAAGAGATACCTGTTTTACCCGCGCGACCTGTCCGGCCTGAGCGGTGGTTGTAACTCTCTAGATCATTTGGCAATCGATGGTGGATCACGTGGGTAATATCCTTCACGTCAATTCCACGAGCTGCAACATCCGTGCAAACCAATAGGCGAACCTGCCTGCTCCGGAAGGCATGCATGACCAAATCACGTTGCTGTTGTGATAAATCACCATGAATGGCGGCGGCAGTATAGCCATCGCCGATCAAGAGTTCAGCCGTTTCTTGGGTCTCCTTCTTGGTTGTACAGAAGATCATGGCATACATGCCAGGCGCACTGTCAATCAAGCGGCGAAGTCCTTTATAGCGGTTTTCACGCGTGGTCATGAAGGCAAAATGCTCTACTTGCGTAGACGCCATATTGCGCTGTCCAATTTGAACACGCAACGGGTCTTCCATGAATTCCTTCGTGATCTTTTCAATCGGTTTTGGCAAAGTAGCACTGAACAACCATGTGTTCATTTCTTCAGGGGCCTTCTCTAGCACCTCACGCACATCATCTAAGAAACCCATATTGAGCATCTCATCCGATTCGTCTAATACAAGGGTGCGAAGGTTATCAAAGTGCACGTCACCGCGACGCGCAAGATCCATCAATCGTCCTGGAGTTGCCACCAAAATGTCAATTCCTTTGCGCATGGAGGTCTGCTGGGTGCGAATACTAGTGCCTCCGTAGACGGCAAGCATTCGGATATGGGGCATGTTAGCCGCATATTTTTCCATTTCACCGGCAATCTGCATACAGAGTTCACGTGTTGGGGACAAAATGAGGGCAGCAGGCTTTTTTGGCTCAGCGCCACGCTGTGCATCAAGAAGTTGGAGCATAGGCAAGCCAAACGCAGCGGTCTTACCTGTGCCTGTTTGCGCCAACGCAATCAAATCGCGTTTACCCTCATCTGCCAGTAAGGCGGGGATAGTCTCTGCTTGAATGGGTGTCGCTTCTGAAAAGCCTAAAGCGTCAATCGCGTCAAGCAAAGGCTTGTTAAGCCCGAGGGTATTGAATAAAGTCATAGTGAATTTTAAGAGTGCAAAGGTAGTGGGCTTTTTAACGCCACGGATTTAAAATAAACGTACAGCCGTATAAGCCGGATTCTGTCCGTACCGAGGCACGTCCTTGTCATTGATCTAGGCAAGCAGTCACCCACTTGCTCTATCTGCCTACCCTCCGACATTGGGCGAGCAGCCCTCAAGCATCGGTTTACGCGGCATTTCAACCCGCGAGGTTTACCAAGCCATTGTAGTTACCTACAATGCTGGTGGGCTCTTACCCCACCTTTTCACCCTTACCACGTTGCTCGATCGATGCACCGTGGCGGTTTCCCTCTCTGTGGCACTAGCTGTCAACCTTCCCTTGCGTTTTGGTTGCCTTCCTGTTAGGAAGCGCGGTGCTCTTTGTTGTCCGGACTTTCCTCCCTGAAAATCAGGGCGACAAGGCCGACTGTACGTAGCTGCAAAGGTAGGTGAATTCTATCTGTGTAAAATCTCGACTTCTAAAGCCCCTTGACCAAAGAGCTGATAAGAGGCGTCATAGAAGCGCAAACCCTTATCGCGACGAAGCATTTGCTCTAAGGCATGGCGTAGTCTCCCTGTCCCGTTTCCATGAATCAAGACGATAGCTCTTTGGTGGTTTTTGCGTGCATTTTGGATTGCTTGCTCCGCTTGAGCTAGCTGGTGTAGTAGTTTTTCATGGGCCGTTGCACTAGGATACAAAGGGGGTAATTCATGTAGATGCAAGTCTATCTCCCATGTCCCTTGACGTGCTGGCTGATGTGCATGAAGTAGCGTCGCTTGTTCCGCTCTGGTGGGCAGGTCTTTTATGGCCCCGGGTGTTTGACTTAACTGAACCATGACTGAATGATCTCGGACGAGCAGTTCTTCACTGGGATAGGGATAGACAAAATCCCCTTTCTGTACCTGACAAATGTTATTGTCCATGGCGACAATCATCCCTTCCCCATGCTCTTCTAGAAATGTTACGATATCTCCCACTTTCATCGGTGTAAAAGTAGTCCGCAAAAAAAAGCCCCCGGCACAGGCCGGGGGCTTTGGGTAATCGTTTTCGA
>LICG01000060.1 GCA_001438205.1 Cryomorphaceae bacterium BACL7 MAG-120322-bin74 | reverse complement strand
CTTTTATGTCTGACTATCAGCGTTTTGAGTGTTTTTTTACTAGAATGCGCGTATGGACCTAAAATTGTTTATGGACTAAAAAAACTTTAAAATCAATACCCGAACAATTTTTTTTCAACGAATTTAATTGACACTTTCGTAATCCCAAAGAACGCATCGCGATGGAGTTGATTTTTATCAATTCAGGCGTTTGAATGGGACCCTAAACTTAAACGATTTAAACGTACGATGGAGCGCACAGCAGAGGCCGTCTGGAGAAATTGTCTTCTATATGTCCAGGACAACATCAGTCCTCAGGCATTCAAGACATGGTTTTTACCCATTCGGCCGGTTAAACTCCAGGGCAAAGTCATCACTTTACAGGTACCCAGTAAATTCGTTTATGAGTGGCTTGAAGCACATTACATCAAGCTATTAAAGTCAGCCATCACAAAGGAATTAGGCCCTGATGCGCGTTTGGTCTACTCCATTGTCATGGACCAAGACACAGCCCATTTAGGCGTAAACAAAGTGGACATTCCAAGTGCCAACCGCGGACCTATTGAAAATCCACAGGTGTCCTTGCCTGCGCGCATTGGCGGTGAGGGCGGTATCCGTAACCCCTTTGTGATTCCTGGACTGAAGAAAGTCAACATCGAGAGCCAACTCAACCCTAATTATACTTTTGAGAACTTTATTGAGGGTGATTGCAACCGCCTTGCCCGCTCTGCAGGATATGCAGTAGCGCAAAAGCCAGGAGGCACTTCCTTTAATCCTCTGCTCATATACGGCGGTGTAGGTCTTGGCAAAACCCATTTGGCCCACTCTATTGGCATTGAAATCAAAGATCGCTTTCCCGAAAAAACGGTCCTTTACGTCTCGGCTGAACGCTTTACACAGCAGTTCATTGACGCGATTCGAAACAATACAAAAAATGACTTTGTTCATTTTTACCAGCTCATTGATGTGCTCATCATGGATGATGTACAGTCTTTTAGCGGCAAGGAAAAGACGCAAGATGTTTTCTTTGAGATTTTTAACCACCTACACCAACAAGGCAAGCAAGTTATTTTAACGTCTGACCGAGCCCCTGTGGACTTGCAGGGCATGGAACAACGTTTGTTATCACGCTTTAAGTGGGGACTTTCGGCAGACCTTCAACGCCCTGACCTCGAAACCCGCATGGCCATTCTTCGCCAAAAACTGTACGCAGATGGTATTGATATGCCCAATGATGTGGTAGAGTATCTTGCTTATAGCATTACAAGTAATGTCCGCGAACTTGAAGGCGCACTGATTTCATTGCTTGCACAATCTTCGTTGAATCGTAAAAAGATTACGGTAGAGCTGGCCAAGCAAATGATTGACAAATTTGTCAAAAACACCACACGCGAAGTCAGTGTAGACTTCATTCAAAAAGTCGTGTGCGATTATTTTGACATGCCGATGGAATTGCTCAAGAGCAAGACCCGTAAACGTGAAATTGTGCAAGCACGTCAGTTGACCATGTACTTCTCTAAGCAATTGACCAAGAATAGCTTAGCAGCCATTGGTGCTCAATGTGGAAACAAAGACCACGCGACCGTTCTACATGCTTGCCGCACCGTAAGCAACCTTGCAGAAACGGATAAACGCTTCCGCACCTATGTGGATGATATCAAAAAGAAGTTGACCCTCGTGGGATGAACCCGCGTTCCGTACTCTTTGTTTGTTTAGGGAATATTTGCCGCTCTCCCGTGGCAGAAGGCGTTTTTAGACACGCACTTTCAAAACGCATAGGTGAACAAGCTGCCCTTGCTTGGAAAATTGACTCTGCGGGGACCTCTGCCTATCACGCTGGCAAATCGCCCGATCCTCGATCTCAAGCTTCCGCACGATTGCATGGTGTCGACCTATCCAAGCAGCGTTCCAGAGCCTTTGAAGTGGCTGATTTTAATGCATTTGAACATATTTTGGTCATGGACAGTGCCAACCATGTCAATGTTTGTGCCTTGGCTAAACATCCGGAAGAGAAAGACCGGGTTCAACTAATACTTGAAGCCTCTTTTCCAGGGCATAACAAACCGGTACCGGACCCTTACTATGGAGGAGACCAAGGGTTTGAATCCGTGTATCAACTGCTTGCACAAGCATCTGAAGATTGGCTTGATCAATGGCTCTAGGCGCATTACATATTCTTCCAGTTCCTCTTGCCGAGGGGAACCCGGACCAAATCTTTGCTCCGGAGGTCTGCAAAACCGCAGAGACTATACGTCACTGGATTGTAGAAACTCCGAAAATAGCCAGGGCCCATTTAAAACTCCTTGCAGCGAACATAGACGTCAGTGAGCAACGACTGTATCCTCTAGACAAGCACCATCCCGAACGCAATGGAGGACATCTTTTGCAACCTTGTTTGGAGGGGCATTCGATGGGACTCATCTCTGATGCAGGAGTGCCTGGGGTGGCAGATCCAGGCAGTCGTGTCATTGAGGCGGCCCATGCATTGGGGATTCGTGTTCTTCCCTGGACCGGCCCCTCCTCCATCCTCCTGGGCTTGATGGCTTCCGGCTTTAATGGCCAACAATTTCAGTTTCATGGCTATTTACCCCATGACAACAGTGAAAGAAAACGCCTTTGGGGTGCTATGGAACGTGCCGTTAGGAATGGGCAGACGCAAATTTTTATCGAGACGCCATATCGGAATGATAAGCTTATAGAGGAGGTTTGCCAAAGCCTTGGCCCCGATTTACACCTCTGTATTGCCTGTGATTTAACCGCAGAAAGCGAATATATCCGTAGCCAGGCTATTCAGGATTGGAAAAAAGATAAGCATCGTCCAAGTTTGCATAAACGCCCCGCTATATTTCTATTGGGGCGATCCAATAGAATGATGTAGGCAACGTAAGGCGCTGATGCCGTGCCTTACCTTCGCATTGTGAAAACTATTGTCGCTCTTTCTACGCCCGTTGGGTCAGGTGCCATTGGGGTGCTTCGCCTCTCTGGTCCTGAGGCGCTAGCCATCGTGAAACACTTTACCCCCAGTCTACCCAACTGGAAACCTCGCTATGCCCATTTTGCCCGATTTGAAGTGGACGGAACGCCCCTGGATGAAGTTGTGGCGATTTGGTATAAGGGGCCACTTTCCTACACAGGCGAAGATGTGGTGGAGCTGAGTTTTCATGGCTCTCCCTATGTTCTAGAAACGGCCTTGGAAGCCCTATGCCAGCAAGGGGCTACACTTGCTCAGCCTGGAGAATTTACACAACGTGCTTTTTTTCATGGTAAGCTTGACCTTTCTCAAGCGGAAGCTGTGGGCGATTTGATTGCAGCAGAATCCCGTTCTGCCCACCGCTTGGCCTTCCGCCAAATGAAAGGGAGTATTTCACGTCACCTGCAGGGTTTGCGTCAACAGCTTATTGATTTTGCCGCATTGATAGAATTAGAGTTGGATTTTGTTGAAGAGGATGTGGAATTTGCCCAGCGCGCGGCGCTGCAAAAACTGCTATCCGATTTGACTTCAGAAATCAAACGCATGTTGAAGACCTTTCAATTGGGACACGCCATCAAAGAAGGTATTCCCCTGGTTTTGGCTGGCGCCCCCAATGCAGGAAAATCTACCCTGCTCAATCGTCTCCTACAAGAAGACCGCGCCATCGTGACGGATATTCCAGGTACCACGAGAGACACTTTAGAAGAACGCTTTCGCCTGGGCGCACATTTGTTTCGGCTTATGGATACTGCAGGCCTGCACGATAGCATGGATCCTGTGGAAAAACTAGGCATTCAAAGGTCTTGGGCTCGAATGGCTGAGGCCCATATCATCCTCCATCTGGTCGATCCGCAGCTCACAAACCCTACCGAAGCGCAACAACTGAATGCTGAAATTCAGAAGAATGCACCGGAATCGACATGCCTGACGGTGTTAACCAAGGCAGATCAATGGCCTAAAAACCTTGAAACGGGCTCCTTTCATGCAACCTTGACGACTGGGGAAGGCCATTCACTAGAAGCATTGGAAGGCGCCCTTCACCGTGTCATTGAAGAGCAAGGATGGAACGGCCAAGCAGATGTGTTGATTGCAAATGTGCGGCACGCCAGCGCATTGGAAGCGGCAGAAGACGCTCTCACTCGCGCAGCCAATGGCTTACACGAAGGCATTTCAGGGGAATTGGTTGCCTATGACTTACGGGAAGCCCTACACCACCTGGGCAGTATCACCGGAGAAATTGTGGCGGACGACTTGCTTTCTAGTGTATTCAGCCGTTTTTGTATCGGG
>LICG01000059.1 GCA_001438205.1 Cryomorphaceae bacterium BACL7 MAG-120322-bin74 | reverse complement strand
GTAGTACTAATTACCCGTGGATTTTTCATCCAGATTGTTTTATGTTGCTTCCGATATGCCAAATTACCTTGTTAAAACTTGGTGGTTATTGCGTCGGGGATCACCTCTTCCCATTCCGAACAGAGTAGTTAAGCCCGATTGCGCCGATGGTACTGGTTAACCCCGGGAGAGTAGGTCGCCGCCAACCTATACTGAGCCCCACCCGAAACGGTGGGGCTTTTTTATTTGCGTAATTTCCGGCCATGCAAGGACGTCTACTATTCTTGGTTCATATGTTGATTTTGGGTATGTGTGAATTGCATGCTCAGACGGTATTTCCCCTTGATTCCACCCTGGCATTAGCCATAAATAGCAATGTGCATTCTAGCACGAATGATTCGCTTGTTCTGGGATCCTTTGATTCATCAGATTCGGTGATTTTGGCTTCTTTTCAATATTATTCTGCTCTTGATGAGATGGGGGGCATTTTAGGGATGGCCCTCATGCCGCCAGTTCATTATCGTCATAATATCCATTCCTCGGGATTGGAGACGAAATGGGCACTGGTTTCTCTAGGTTCCGTAGCTCAAAAGACAGGGGTTCAGGCTTTTACTTGGGCGCCCTATCCCAAAAAACCAGGGGAACATCCCTTTTACGCGATGCGGGTAGGCCCTATGCCAAGTGTAGAGTGGACATACCAAGGAAGTCAAGGCCGTGGTCAGTCCTTTTCATTGAATGCAACAGCGAGTGAAAATCCTAGTGCCCACTGGAATATTGTCTATGGACGGCTGCAATCACGTGGTCAATTATTTAATGAGCGTTACCAGATGGATCGACTCACTGTCTTTCATACTCGTCATAGCAAAGAGTACGGTTGGCATTTGTTGGCCAAGGTTGAAGTTTTAAAAGGTGATCAAAATGAGACGGGCGGGGTGGTAGATCCGGAAAATCTGTCAAGTTCTGCTCTTTTTATTACGAATCGGACGCTGGTTCCCACCCGCTGGACAGATGCAACATCTTCAGGGGGACGGATGCACGGATATGGCCAATTGACCTTCAAGGGTGGACGATCAGTTGGTTATGAAGTAACGGCACAAACAAGATCCTATGTGGGTCCGACCCTTGGTTTTAGTGATACACTGCGGAGCGTGCGGCAGGATATATCTATGTATACTCGTTTTCCTTGGAATATGGGGCTTCAGGTTGGCCTAATTGTACGCTATCAAGGGCTTCAGGATAGTAACGTAAGTGTTGGCTATCGTTTGGACCCCTACCTCATGCTTACCTCGAACACAGCGCGCCTTCAGGCATTTCCCCGTTCGGGAAATTTTCTTGTCGCTTATAAAAGTGGGATAGGACGGAAATTTGATTTGGATTTAGAAGGGAAGCGTGATTATGCACCGTTCTGGTCCGGGCAAGAAGTTTTGCAGCCAATGCAGTACGAAGGCACTATTAGCCATGCCTTTGCCCGTTTCAAAATGACGATGAGAGGAAGCTATTTTGGACAACGTAACCTGCTCACATGTATAGGTATAGAGGATCCTGGCGTATGGAGGAGTACTCCATCTAGTGGGGTTGTCTCCATGCAAATGGCGAATAAGCCATCTAACAGGGTCACAGAGAAACCAGTGCAGTTGGTGTGGCGTTTGACCTATAATTTGGTTTCGGCTGATGCTTTGATGATGGCACCATGGGTTTTTGAAGGGCAATGGGATCGGCAATGGCAAATCAATGCAAATACCCAGTTTTTTGTGGGTGTCGAAGGGTATGCGTGGGCTGGAGAATGGATTCGTCCGGTGTATTTGGCTGAACGTGGAATATTTGCGTATTCACCGAATTCGGGCACGATTGCGCCCAATGGCTTAGTGACACCCTTTGCTGGGATTCGATTTAAAAAAGAAGCGGAAGTTCTTGTAAAGTTTCAGAATGCCAACCAAGGCTGGATTCCCAATACCATTTTCTTAGCCGAAAATTACCCTATGGCTCCGGCGGCAGTTATGATTGAAGGCCGCTGGCGGATGTTTAATTAAAAAACGGGATAATCTTCATCCATTGGCGAGACATTGCCACCCGCAAAGGCGTCATTGGCTGCGGCATTCATTTTTGATTCAAAAACCGTAGGCCCCGCACCTCCATGGTGATCAAGGTTAGAGAACTTCGCCATGGAGCTTTCAAATTTGAGTCGAATATTGTCTAAAGAGCCATTACGGTGTTTGGCTACGATGAGCTCGGCTTGTCCGTCGCAAGGGGTGCCATCATCATCCCATTCGTGAATTTGATAGTATTCTGGGCGATAGATAAAGGAGACAATATCAGCGTCTTGTTCAATGGCACCAGATTCACGAAGGTCAGAAAGTAAAGGCCGTTTACTTCCACCGCGCGTTTCTACTGCCCGACTTAGCTGTGAAATAGCAATGACAGGAATTTCCAATTCTTTGGCGATACTCTTGAGTGAGCGTGAAATCGTGGAAATTTCTTGTTCTCGGTTGCCACTAGCTTTATTGCCCCCAGCGGTCATCAGCTGTAAATAGTCAATGACGATAATGCCGACCTTGTGTTGTGCGACCAAGCGGCGACATTTTGCCCGAAGGTCAAAAACCGAAAGGCCTGGTGTGTCATCAATAAAAATGGGCGCGTCCTCGAGTCGCTTGACTTTAGAGGTGAGTTGTTGCCATTCGGTGCTATCTAAATTACCTTTTCGGAGCTTTTCTGCCCCAATACCCGTTTCTGAGGAAATAAGGCGTGTGATTAATTGCACAGAAGACATCTCAAGGGAGAATATGCCCACGGGAATATTGTGGTCGATAGCCATATTGCGCGCCATGCTCAAGACGAGCGCTGTTTTACCCATACCCGGGCGTGCGGCAATAATGATCAGGTCAGATTTCTGCCACCCAGAGGTTACACGGTCTACCCCGGTAAAGCCGGAGGGAACACCCGAGAGGCCTTCGCGCTTAGAGATTTCTTCAATGCGGCTCACAGCTTGTTT
This sequence comes from Cryomorphaceae bacterium BACL7 MAG-120322-bin74, assembly GCA_001438205.1. GTDB lineage: Bacteria > Bacteroidota > Bacteroidia > Flavobacteriales > Schleiferiaceae > TMED14. The sequence goes on along the minus strand of LICG01000059.1, from coordinate 1,359 downwards.
GACAAGCTCGTAGGAGCCTTCATAGTTTTTCTTCAAGTTGCCTTGTGACACATTGAAGAGATTCTGTTCCGCTTTATCGAGTAGCTCAAGGACGTCATTGGTTTCGTCATAGGCCTCTTCAATCATGACATTCGAGATGCGAATGAGTTCACGCTGAATGTGCTTTTGCACCACAATGCGCGCATGAAATTCAATGTGCGCCGAAGAGGACACGCGGGTAGAAAGTCCGATGAGCTTAGATTCTCCGCCAACCTTGTCTAATTTCCCTTCTTTCCGAAGTCTTTGCGCAACGGTCAGAATATCAATAGGATCAGACTCGCCAAAAAGGTGGGTAACAGCTTCAAAAATGTGCTGGTGCGCCTCGACATAAAAGGACTCTGGTGCTAGAATGTCGACAACTTTCGAAAGCGCATCTCGGTCAATCAGCAAAGCACCCAGGACCGCCTCCTCAAGCTCAATGGCCTGAGGCGGTATGCGTCCGGCTCCACCGAGTGGAAGGATGGGCGCGTCGCGGCGCGTGCGTGAGGTGCTTGAGGCGAATGGTTCCATGGAATGATTAAGCTTCTTCGTAGACGCCCATGTTACAGAATTTTTCGATACGTTGGGCAACGCGCTCGTCTGCAGGAATATCTTTTAATTCTCCATAGAGGCGGAGAATTTCTTTGCTTAAAATCTGAAACATGGCCTGGGGGTCACGATGTGCACCCCCAGCGGGTTCTTTGATAATGCCATCAATCAGGCCATTGCCAAGCATATTTTCCGCTGTGAGCTTTAGTGCTTCAGCAGCGATGGCCTTGTAGTCCCAACTCCGCCATAGGATGGAAGAACAGGACTCTGGGCTAATGACGGAATACCAGGTGTTTTCTAGCATCATCACCTTGTCGCCAACACCAATGCCTAGTGCTCCGCCAGAGGCGCCTTCGCCGATGATGATGCAAATGATAGGCACTTTGAGGCGGGCCATTTCTAAAATATTGCGCGCAATGGCTTCGCCTTGTCCTCGTTCTTCTGCTTCCAAGCCAGGAAAGGCTCCGGGTGTATCAATGAGGGTTACAACGGGGCGGCCAAATTTTTCCGCTTGTTTCATCAAGCGCAAAGCCTTGCGGTAGCCTTCTGGATTGGCCATGCCAAAATTGCGCAATTGGCGTAGCTTGGTAGTAACACCTTTCTGTTGGCCGATAAACATGAAGCTCTCACCTTCCATTTCGCCCCATCCGCCTACCATGGCTTTGTCATCTTTGACATGGCGGTCGCCATGTATTTCGATGAATTTTCCTTTAGTCATGGCCTCAATATAGGCAAGTGTATAGGGGCGGCTCGTGTGGCGGCTAAGTTGAACGCGCTGCCAAGCAGTAAGGG
>LICG01000058.1 GCA_001438205.1 Cryomorphaceae bacterium BACL7 MAG-120322-bin74 | reverse complement strand
CCTAACTGCCCCCGATGACCCTTTTGCCGTGCGTTTATATGATGACGGCCAGCTGACCTGGTGGTACATCGACGGCACCCAAGAAGTGAGTCCGGCGGCAGAAGGGGACACAGCCCTCTTTTTGTTCAAAGAGGGGCGCCTCCTTGGTAGGATGAAGAATGACAGCATAGAAGTAGCGGATGTACAGGGCCTCTACAATCCTATTACAGGGGAATTCTCGGCCCGAGGGGGCAAGGTAGAATGGTTGCGCGCCGGCTATGGTCCGGGGGAATTGTATGCCAAATTCCCAGCGTGGGAGGCAGACCTTCATTCGCCGGGTATTCAGGTGGATTCTGTCACCTTGTTTACCTCCTCCTTCATGAAGGCAGGCACCCTTGCGGATGCGCTGCCCATCCTCTCCTTAGGGTCTTTTGAAGACCGCCTCACTGCGCGGAACACGGCAGAAAACGCCATCTTTCCGCGCTTTGTGGCCTATTCTATGGACATCGAAATTGATGACTTCTTTGAGGGGGTAGACTACAAGGGGGGATTCTCCATTCTAGGGCAACGCTTTTTTGCCTCGGGCACACCGGAACAGAAGGCACGCTTTACTTTTACCTATGACAGTACAGAAGTGCTTCAGCTGCGTGCGGAACGCTTTGTGATTCGCCAGGACGAGCTTCTGAGCCCCATGTCGGAGGTGATGATACGACTCGGGGACGGAGACAGCATCTACCACCTCAAGAGTGAGGTGAAGTACGACCCCATCGGACAACTGCTCCGCATCAACCGACCTGACGAGGGGCTTGCCATGACCCCTTATGTGGACAGCTACCACAACCTGGTCATGGAACTGGACCAAATTCAATGGAAGGTGACAGAGCCTAGTATCTTCCTTGGAGGTCTCAATATGGGCAGCGGCTCTCCGATGGTATTAGAGTCTAATCAATACTTCCGAAGCGCGCGCTATGCTGCTTTGCAAGGTCTTAGTTTAGAAAATCCTTTGGTCAAAGTAGATCAGGTGGGGATAGGCTATGGCAATCAGGGTATCACCCTGTATGACATGGCAGTGGGCTTGGGTATGCCCTTAGAGCCCTGTGGGCGCTTTATGATGGAACTAGCGGTCCAAGGATTTGTCCGTTATGACGTGGACAAGCGCCTCATTGATGTGTTGCCGAAAACCAGCGAGTATATCCTGAACCATGACAACCGACGTGACTATGATGTCATTCGTTTTGTCTCGGATGTCGCACAAGGGATGAATGCCCGAATCAGTCTTCTCAGCTTTGATATGGAAGTGGTAGGGGTGCAGACCATTGCGTTGTCGGACAGTCAAAAAGTGGCCCTATACCCTACACAGCAAAAGGTCCTGATCCACAAAGGGCTCAACTTTGACTTTGATGGCAGGGTAGAGGCGGGGCGCTTCACCTTTTATAGCCGAGAAAACAAATTCAACTACGACCTCTTTCAGTTTAGCATGCCGGCCATTGATTCTATGCGTTTCTCGGTGCCGAGCTTTGAGATGGCTAGCGATGGCACCCGTCCGTTGGTTCGCGTGCGCAATACGATTGAAGACATCTCGGGTGAACTCTGGATTGACTATCCGACCAACAAGTCCAGCTATCTACGCTACCCCGAATACCCCATTTTTAAGTCTGCAGCTCCTGCGAAGATTTATTATGACAAAGCCTATGGCGGTGTCTACAACCGCAGCAATTTCTATGTAAACATCGACCCCTTTACCCTTGACTCGTTAGACAATACCTCCACAGAGGGATTGGTCTTTGGCGGCAGTTTTACCTCCGCGGGGATCTTTCCTGTCAAGCGGCAAGATATTCGCGTACAATGGGATTATTCATTGGGCTTTACAGAAGAAACCTCCGAAGAAGGATGGCGCGCCTACCAGGGGGCAGGAACGGCCGCCGGCACGGTACAATTGTCCATGACGGGCCTACGGGTGGAGGGGGATGTAATCTACGAGCGTTCACGTGGCCACTCTTCCGAATTTGTCCTCTTTCCGGACTCTGCGCGTGGCCGCGGCACGTACAATTTGAAGGCCCTAGCAGGCCCACCTAAAGGGGCGGGACATCCGGGGGCAGAAGGCGCTGATGCCTCCATGCATTGGTTGCCCTACCAAAAGACGTGGTGGTCCCAGAGTATGAGCCAACCCTTTGCGACCTATCCAGAGCGGCCTATGGCGGCAACGGGTCGCCTGACCTATCAACCAGCCAGCCTGCAGGCACGCGGCCTTTTAGACTTTGATGATGCAGAAATCGAGGGCGAAGTCATCCGGTTGCATGCGCAATGGATAGAAAGTGGAAAAGCCAACTTCCGGGTGCGGGCTGCACGGGACCTTGCCTGGGGCTATCAGATGCACAACACTACGGCCATGGTGGACTTTTCGGCCAATCAAGGACATTTTGAACTCCTAGGGGGGGATGCCACCATAAGCTTCCCGCGTAACGAATACGAAGCCGACATGAACCAAGCGGACTGGGATATCCGTAAAAAATCCATCTCGATTCAAAAGGGCCATCGGATAGAGGCACGGATGACGAGCACCAAACCCTCCCAAGAGGGCCTTAACTTCTTGGCGCAACGTGCAGAATTCTATTTGACCCCGAGTCTTCTCCAAGCCTATGGCGTTCCCAATATCGATGTGGCAGACAGCCGTGTCTTTCCAGACAGTGGGCGTGTCACGGTCGAAGAGGCGGCCTATATGCGGCCCTTGCGCAACGCCTCCTTGTTGGCGTCACGTGTGGGCGCCTACCACCGTATAGAAAAGGCTGAATTTAAAGTCCGTGGCCGCAATGACCTATTTGGTGCGGGCACCTACCAATACACAGATGAGACGGGGGCCCTTTGGCCTATTCCGATGGGGCGCATTGATGTTGACAGCTTAGACCATGTCGTGGCCCAAGGCGAGTTGACCCCAGAGGCGGGCTTCCATCTAAGTCCTCACTTCCAATACTATGGCATTGTGAATATGGAATCCATTGATCCAATGCTGACGGTGCGCGGCCGGATACACATTGTCACCACCTGTCCTGCGCTGGAGACGGATTGGATCATGACCACCACCCAAATTGACCCCTTGGACATTGTGATTGACTTGCCAGACCCCGATACGGCTCGTCCAGCGCATAAGGTCTACAGCGGTATATACCTGATGCAGGACTCTGCCAGTCCTTACACGGCCTTTATCCGAAGAAACAACCCATCTATCGCGGTCGAGCTTCTTAGCGCACGAGGCATCCTTTTTTATGACCCTGATGAGGACGCCTATATTGTCACCACACGCATGCGTTTATTAGATCCCACTGCGCCCGACAACTACCTTGTTTTTGATACCAAGGAATGCACTGTGACGGGTATGGGGCAGCTTTCCTTAGGGTCCAAAATGGGGCGTGTTTCCTTGGGAGCGTATGGCCATATAAAACATGATCTGTACCGAAACAAGTTGAGCGCCACAGCCGCGGTAACCTTGGACTTTGTCTTTCAGGATGACATCCTAAAAGGACTACCTCAAGAAATGGGTCCAGGTATGGGCGGTTTGTCCACTGATTGGGCCAATGACTACCTGGCTGAAGGGCTGAATCGCCTCATGTCAGCGCGAGATCGTGATCGCTTCTATGCCGGATCGACCGATGACCGACTACCGCGCGAAATTCGACAAACCCTCTATTTTGATGAGGTTGATTTGCTATGGGACAAAAACCTGCGAGCCTTTCGCAGCCAGGGTGCCTTGGGTGTGGGCGGCTTGAGTGGAGTGGCGGTACACCGGTTTGTAGAGGGTGTGCTAGAATTGCGCAAGCGCCGCGGTGGAGATGAATTCTCCTTGTACCTCAACCCGAACTTGGAGCATTACTTCTTCTATAAGCGCAATGTCTTGCGTTTTTACAGTACCGAAAAATCCTACATGGAGGCTATTCTGGGCACAGACACCAAAAAACGCAGTCTGCCTGCCAAGGATGGCCAGCCTTATTACACCTACATCACAACCACCCGAGGGAACATGAAGCGCTTCTTGGATGGCTTGGAAGAGATTGTAGAAGAGGACAATGGGAAGTAAGGGGGGTGTGTTCCCCACTTTTTGGGACGTTACGTTGTCTACTGCGCCCCACGCTGAGCTGTGTCCCTGGCTTTACTGCCCAAATATTTTTGCTTTGGTGCTTTTGAAATAGGTTGTGGCGTGTATATTTGCACCCTCAATCAAGGAAGGCTTGTCTTTCTGCGAGATGGCCCCGTAGCTCAACTGAATAGAGCATTTGACTACGGATCAGAAGGTTTCAGGTTTGAACCCTGACGGGGTCACTGATAATCAACAAGTTAGGTCGCTTCGGCGACCTTTCTTTTTTCAGGTGATACCCACGGTGATACCCAAACTATACCCAAATAGGTTTCGCTGGAATAAAGTTACTCAAATTGCCTTTAATAAGCCATTCTTATTCAATTCTCTTCATGTAGACAATCTAAACTCCCATGATTTAACTTGCTTGTCCAAGAATTGTAACCTCGAGCTCTTGTTCTAGTGCCTAAATGTGAGTGATTTACTACGAGGAAAGCGGCGAGTGATTAATGTCGAGGTATTATTAAATTATAGAAGACTACCATGAAAATTGCTGTTATAGGGGCTTCTGCGGGTCTTGGATTAGCGACTGTAAAAAGAGCTCTTGAACGAAATCATAGCGTGACTACATTGTCTCGGTCTGAAGTTCCAC
>LICG01000057.1 GCA_001438205.1 Cryomorphaceae bacterium BACL7 MAG-120322-bin74 | reverse complement strand
GGACAGCAAACAACATAGGTGTAATCGCTTGTCAAAGGCATAGATGTCTGAAAGGACAGCCTCAACATCTTTAAAGGGTTTGTGAAGCTGTTGGACGGCCCTACGCCTTTTGCAATAGTCTTTGATTTGACCTGTGTATCCTGACTCGTTCATTTCCGATTCAAGCGACATCAGGTGTGCTCTGATGTTGTTGTACGAAGCAGGGGATAGCTTTAAGGAGTTTAGGTACTTACCTAACTCGGAAGCATTTAGCTGACTATGGTCAATATGTTTTGGGATTTTTCTTACAATCCAGCTTAGGTGATTCAAGTACTTCTTGGAATATGCCTTTCCTTTCTTGGCGCTGAGTGCCTCTGAAATGGGATGCTGCACCTGCTTTACTTGCGATATGGAATCTGGTGTCCAACCGTTCTCTATTGCTTTTTGATATTCAAATAACAGCTTTTGAGATGCAGCCTTTCTATGCTTTGGCAACAAGGAATTAGGGGCAAGGTTGGAATTGATGGGTTTACCGCTGTAATACCTGTAACGTTTGCCCTTAAACACGATAGAGATGCAGGATCGTTCTGCGTCAACTTTAACGATGCGGATGGAATGAATTGTATTCATTGCGACTCGATTTGCGACTCGCAGATTGAATGAATTGCTATAACCCTTTGATAATCAAGCAGCTCAGTTGGTTAGAGCGCCTGATTGTGGTTCAGGAGGTCGTGGGTTCGAAACCCATCTTCCACCCAACGTTAAAAACCCCACAGGAATGTGGGGTTTTTCTTTTCAACCCCTGACATTGAGAGGATTTGGAGTTGAGATCTATCTTTAGGCGCGATAAAACTCGGCCATGTAGTAGGTTTACATGTAATTACATGGCATGATGAAAAAACAATGGATTTTCCTATTTCTGTTTGGTTCTAGCATGATCCTAACGGCACAAACAGTGTTGATCAGCGGAACGGTTATAGAAAAAAACACGAAAGAGGGCATACCAAATGCATTGGTTGTAGCGCCAAACGGACAGAAAGCACTTTCTGACGGTCAGGGTGATTTCACTTTGCAAGTCGATGTACTACCCGTTGAGATCGTCACCTCTGCTTTCGGGTTTGAACCGAAAAAGATTGTCGTGACAAAAGCAAACAAGAAAGTTGAAATGGCCCTTGAATCATCATCGGTTGTCTTACAAGATGCGTTGATTGTGGCATCTAAAATAAGTGAAAAGCAAAAACAATCTCCCATCTCGGTCGAGGCATTGGACCTTTTGAGCATAAGAGAAGCCGCGGCGCCTAGTTTTTATGAAGCTTTAGGCAATATGAAAGGAGTGGATCTTACTTCAGCAAGTATTGGGTTCAAGATTATCAATACCCGTGGATTTAATAGTACGAGCCCTGTTCGAAGTTTGCAAGTCATAGATGGGGTGGACAATCAAGCGCCAGGTTTGAATTTCTCATTAGGTAATTTTTTGGGCGCAAGTGAATTGGACGTTCTAAAAGTGGATATTATTTCTGGTGCAGCGGGTGCTCTTTATGGGCCCTCAGCTTTTAATGGGGTGATTGCTATCGAGACAAAAGATCCTTACCGAACCCAGGGGACCTCATTTCAAATCAAGGTAGGTGAGCGGGCTTTAAAAGAAGTAGCATTTAGATGGGCAGAGGCCTACCAAAGAGCGGATGGTTCTCCAAGTTGGGCATTGAAAATCAATGTTTTTGGACTCCAAGTGAATGATTGGGAGGCCACAAATATGCAAGCCACTGAAGGGTCGGAAAGCGTTATAACCAATCCGGGTGGGTATGATGCCGTTAACCGATATGGGGATGAAATTGCCTACAATGATGGGGGTGATGCAAAAACCTATGCAGGTATAGGGACGTATCATCGACGCGGGATTGAGGAAAGTGCATTAGTCGATTACGGAACGGAAAACCTCAAGGTTGCCACAGCAGCGCACTATAAATTCAAAGAGGGCGTAGAGGCAATTTACAGTATGAACTTTGGCAGTGGAACCACCGTATATCAAGGAGACAATCGCTTCAGTCTAAAGGACATTATGTTTCTGCAGAACAGATTTGAAATAAGAAAAGGAGATAAGTGGTTTGTTAGAGCCTATGCCACGCACGAAGATGCCGGAAAAACCTATGACGCCTATTTTACCGCCCTTCGCATGCAAGATTCCGTCTTGGATGAAGGCTTTTGGGCAAATCAATACCGATCCTTTTGGAATATTTTTCAAAAATCAAAGGTGAAAGGTTTGGCGGGCTACCCCTCTGAAACAATACCTAATGTGGAGTTTTCTGAGCAGATGGCACAAATGTGGGCGATGTACCCAGAAGCTTTTGCGGAATTTCATACCAGTAATAGAAATTGGATGGAGGGTGCGTATAACCCAGACAGTTCACTCATTCCCGGAACGCGTGCATTTGAAGTACTGAAACAGAAAATCATCAGTACGCCTTTTGATGAAGGCGGATCTCGTTTTTTTGACCGATCCTCGTTACAACATCTCCAGGGTCAGAGAACGATAGAACTAGGCCAATTAGGCGAACTTTATGTAGGAGGTAGTTTTAGACGTTATAATCCAAATTCTAGAGGGACCATTTTTAGCGATACCAACGGGGTTAAACTGCAAGTTCAAGAACTTGGATTTTTTACCGGATTCAAAAAAGAAACTGAACGCTTTATTGGAAATTTCTCTTTGAGAATGGATAAGAACCAGAATTTCAATTGGCTTGTGTCCCCTGCGCTTTCATTCGTGTATAAACCAAATTCGCATGCTGTACTGCGGGCAGGGCTAACTTCTGCAATCCGCAATCCAACCCTACAGGATCAATATCTGTACTATAATGTAGGCCGTGCGTTGCTATTAGGAAACCTTCATGGGTATGATTCATTGGTGACGATTGACAATGTGCGTGATTTTTTGGCCGCTTCACCGCAAGCAAGAGCATCATGGGAATGGGATTATTATGCGCTTCAAGGGGTAAAGCCAGAGAAAGTCCAAAGTGTTGAATTAGGCTACCGGGACACATGGTGGAATAGGGTCTATGTGGATGCTACATATTATTACAGCTGGTACCAGGATTTTATTGGCTACCATGTTGCATTGAAAATTGATGATAACCCTGGCGGTAGTGCCGCTGATCGATTGCGCTCTGCTCAGGCATACAGAATTGCCTCCAATGCCCAAGAGATGGTGACAACCCAAGGCTTTAGTATGGGTGCTAATTATTATATACGGCACTTAGCCTTTGCCGGAAACTACACTTGGAATATCTTGAATTCAGGGGTCGATGACCCTATCATTCCTGCGTACAATACGCCAGAGCACAAGTATAATTTATCTATTTCTGCGCGTGACTTAGAATGGAATAAACTAAAAGGCAAGTGGGGATATCTCATTAGCCATAAGTGGGTAGAAGGATTTCTTTTTGAAGGTTCTCCTCAGTTTACGGGATCGATACCCAGCTATCGCTTAACAGATGCACAAATTTCTTGGAGTGACATGCAAGACAAATGGGCCTTAAAACTAGGGGCAAGCAATATCCTCAATACAAAGGTGGTTCAGGTCTATGGTGGGCCCGCTGTAGGTCGCCTCATCTACCTTAGTGGCACTTTTAATCTCTAGAGTGTCAGTTCTTTTCGTAAATTTCACGCAATAATCATTAAAAAACATTGATGAAAAAACTCTTTACACTTCTATCAGTTGCTTCCATACTGGTTCTTTCTTCTGAAAGTGCTGTTGCGCAGCAACGTTATTTGGACGAGGTTTTTACCGCGACCCAAATAACATATGTGCCGGGTATTGCCTACGGGTACAATTTTAGCCAGTATGTGCCAGCGGCAATGGGTGGACCGATGGTCATCCCAGTGTTTTCGGATATCTACATGCCGGATACAGCCATCGACACAGAAACTTCTCGTCCGGTGATCATGTTGTTGCACTCGGGATCATTCCTTCCCCCAGGACTTGCATCACCTATGGGCAGCAGAAAGGATTCAGCCATTACAGAAATTGCCAATCGTTTGGCACGTCGCGGCTTTGTGGTTGTTTCTGCAAGCTACCGTAAAGGATGGTTGGCTAATTCAACCAACTTGGACTTGCGCAGAGGCACCAACCTTATGGCGGTGTATAATGCGGTTCAGGATGCAAAAGTTTGTGTCCGCGCCATTCGCGCTTCAAATTTGGTCCAAGGAGACCCCTATCGTATTGATCCCAATTTCATTTCTATGATGGGTGTAGGTTCTGGCGGTTATATCTCCTTAGCATACGCTACCATTGATAATTATGCCGAGGTGGCTAACCCGACTAAGTTTCAATATACGGCAGATGGTATTGGCATTTTTGGAGACTCTATCAGTGCTGGTGACCCCTATATTGACACAGCTGTTGTGGGTAATTGGGATGGCTACGGAGGCGTAGCTACGATCATTGGGACCCATCCTGTGACAGGATTGCCTTTGGTTGATCAATCTCAGCCTGGACGCAATATCCCTTTATATGCAGGTATTCCACACAGCGTAAACATGGTCATTAATCTTGGTGGCGCTTTGGGCGATTCAGCATGGGCATCTCAAGGAGATGCACCTATGGTGTCGTTCCACAGCCGTTATGATTTCTTTGCTCCTTATTATCGTGGAATGGTCAACGTTCCCATTGCCGGAAGCTTCTTCCCTGTGGTAGAAGTTGCTGGAAGTCATACAGCGGTTAAAATTGCTAACACATTCGGGAATAACACCGTCTTAGGTGCTTCATCCTTGATGGATGCGTATTCGACCAAAGCACGTTCAAATGTGCACAACATAGGTAACCAGGAGAATATCTACACGTTTAATATGTTGCCTCCAAATGCGACCATGCCTTTCCGTGTAAATTCAAATCCTTGGGATTGGTGGGATGCAAATGATCCCTTGTCTGCCAATGAGACAAACCCTAATGTTAAAGCGCAGTCTATGCTCTACATTGACACTGTGTTGGCCTTTACTATGCCTCGCGTAGGTAATGCTATGAATGCAGTAGGCTATAGTGTTGGCGTTGTTGAGCCATCTTCATTTGCCATTACAATGAGCCCAAACCCAACGTCTTCCAATGCCATTGTGCGTGTGGAGGATGCCAAGATTCTCAGTGTGCAAGCCATTGATATTTTGGGTCGTAAAATGTTTGATGTGCAGAATATTCAAGCCTCTATGGTGGAAGTTCCGGCAGACTACTGGCCCAAAGGGACCTATGTATTGCGCGTAGAAACGACCAAGGGTTACCAGACGTTGAAATTGATTCGTCAATAAAGCATTATTGAAAAACAGATATTGAGAAGGGGCCGCAGTAATGCGGCCCC
>LICG01000056.1 GCA_001438205.1 Cryomorphaceae bacterium BACL7 MAG-120322-bin74 | reverse complement strand
CAAAGCCCAAGGCCATAAAAACGAGGAGAATAACGATGAACATAGGTTTGTTTGATTTACTTGTGGAAAAGTACAAATTCAATGCCGTAGAATGTCGTCTGCCAAAATGTAGTTTTGAGTCATGACAAATCAGGCAAAGCCGTTGATCTTAGTGACCAACGATGACGGAGTGACAGCCCCAGGCATTCGCAACTTGATCCAATGGATGAACATCCTGGGTGAGGTAGTGGTAGTGGCCCCCGATAGCCCGCAAAGTGGCATGGGTCATGCTATCACGATTCATGACACCTTGCGTTGTAATCCAACTACACAAGACGCCGGACCACAAACGGAATATGCCTGCAGTGGCACCCCCGTAGATTGTGTGAAACTTGCCGTCCATCAAATCCTTGACCGGAAGCCAGATTTGGTCGTGTCGGGGATCAATCATGGCAGCAATGCGAGTGTGAATGTGATCTACAGTGGCACTATGTCGGCCGCGGTAGAGGGCGCCATGCAGCGCATTCCTTCCATCGGTTTTAGTTTGTTGGATTATAGTTGGGATGCCGATTTTTCTGCAGCCAAAGACCATGTCTTGTCCATTGCAAAAAATGTATTGGCTAAAGGACTGCCTCAAGGCGTTTGTCTCAATGTCAATATTCCGAAAGTGAGCGATCAACCTTATGCGGGAATAAAGGTCTGCCGCCAAACCATGGGACATTGGGACGAGGATTTTGAAGCCCGCGTTGACCCCGCAGGGAAACCATACTACTGGATGCGCGGCGAATTTGTAGACTCGGACGGAGGAGACGACAGTGATATATGGGCTTTGAAGCACAACTATCTATCCGTTGTCCCCATTCAATTTGATTTAACAGCCCACCATGCGTTGGCTGCCATCCATGGTATTTTAGGCGCATGAGTCCAGGGCCACGTAGAAATCAGCTTGAAGCATGGATGGGGGCCATCATTGCAGGAGGCACCCCTTGGTTTATATGGGCCTATTTGCATGCAACCTACCCAGCGTTGCCCCCTGTAGAAAAAATTGATCCCGATCTGTGGGGTTATTTGCTCAACCGTGTCCTCATTTTTTCCATTCTAATAGAATTCAGCTATGTCATTATAGGGGTCATGCTGCGCCGATATGAATTGGTTAAAATGATTCTCATCATTTCCGCCCTCTATGCTGCCGTTGGATTGTATTATCGATGGGAATGGCTGTAAAGCACATTTTTATTCTAGCAGGCGAAGCCTCGGGCGATGTTTTAGGCGCCGAATTCATCATGTCCCTGCGCCAAGTAGAACCCAATACGAGGATCACCTTTACGGGAGGTCAGGCCATGGCGGATGCCTTGCAAGGGCAAAGTCCGCTTATTCCGCTATCCAAATTGGCCTTTATGGGATTTGCCGAGGTTGTGGCCCACTTGCCGCAAGTATGGGCAAATGACCAAAAGATCAAACAGCACATTCAGAAGGAGAAGCCCGATGTCATTCTGTGTGTGGACTATCCTGGGTATAACTTGCGTTTGGCAGAATGGCTCAACCGCAAAGGTCTTCGTGGAAAAGGAACCCGCGTAGTGCAGCTCGTGTGCCCACAGTTTTGGGCATGGAAGGCCGGTCGTCTTCCACGCATTGCCGCTGCGTATGATGCCGTCTATCCCTTGTTGCCCTTTGAGGCGCCTTTGCTGCAAGAAGCAGGGGTATCGGCGCCCTACTTTGGGCATCCGGCTGCGCATCGTGTTCAGCCTGGGCAGGTGGACAAAAGCGGCCCCATTGCCTTATTGCCGGGAAGCCGTTCGCAAGAATGGGCGCGACACATTCCGGTTTTTGCCCAAACAGCCAAAACATTGGGGTTGACGCCACGCTGGTATAGACCAGGCCACGTGTCGTCGTTGCAATACCAGAAAGTGCTCCTGAGTCATGGGGTTTGGGCAGACTTAGACGACATTGTCTCAGGTGTTCCGCAAATGACAGGGGTGTCCGGTGCCGTGGTGGCTAGTGGAACGGCCACCTTAGAAGTAGCCCTCCGAGGCATACCCATGGTCGTTGCATTCAAGACCTCACCTGTCTCCTATCAGATCGGCAAACGGATCATCCGTGTACCCTATATCTCTTTAGTCAACCTTATTCTTGGGCGCCCAGCCGTCAAGGAATGTATTCAGTCTGAATGTGTTCCTTCCGTGCTTGCCCAAGCGTGGCAAGAGGCTTGTTCATCGGGCACATCTCTTGGGGATGCGCTCCGTGTGGCTATTGACAAGGGTGACCCCATGCCTTCAATTGTCGCACATGTCTTGGCGCTTTAAGTACAGTGCCTCCTTTGTCATCCTGTGCTTGCCTTGGCTCGCGCTTGGGCAGGGCTTGGACGCACAGCCGACGCTGCGGGTTCGGCTCTACAGTCCTTACACCATGACCACAGCCTCATTGGGTGGTGGCACTCTCCATGTTTTGTCCTTTCAAGGAGCAAAAGTAGATACGGTGGAGGCGTCCAATGCCGCGCTCCGTGTTGAAGGATCGAAGCTTCAAATCAATGTGGAAGGTTCTTGGCTGCCCGTGGACTCAGCCCGTATTGTCCCAGAAACTACTTTGTGGGTAACGGGTGCGAGAGGGATAAGGCGCCTCATTCCAGGCCCTGTGGTGGTGAGGCCCCGGGGTCAAGCCCTGCAGTTGGTTGGGGTGTTGAACATGGATGACTACCTGACGGGGGTAGTGCATGCTGAATTAGGCGGGCTGATCCATCCAGCGCTATGGGAAGCACAAGCCATTGTAGCCCGAACCTGGTTTGCGCGCAACGCGCGCAAGTTTTATGACCAAGGTGAATGCTATGCCGTCACCGATGATGTCCAGTCCCAAGTATTCCATGGCTGGCCTTCGGATACTGTGCGTTGTGCAAGCTTGCAGTCGGCTGTAAGGGCGAGCAAGCATCGGGTAGTGGTCAATGCGAAAAACGAAGTGATAGAGGCATTGTTTCATGCCAATTCTGGTGGGCAGACGATGCCTTCGGGCTGGTACTTTACTCCGAGAGCCCATCTGTCTAGTGTTGTGGATAGTTTTAGCCTCTCCTGCCCCCAGACCTACTGGACGAAGAAACTTGACAAGGAAGCGTACATAGCCCAAATGGCGCGCTGGCTCAAGGCATCACCGTCAGATAAAGCATTCCGTATGTATGTATGTACCTATCGTCAGCCAGAGCGCGCCGAATACCTGTATTATGGTGGGCAAAAAGTTCGACTCAGAACAGTGCGCGAACATTTTACGTTACGCTCTACCTGGTTCTCTGTAGAGGACGGCACAGGCACCTTGATGTTGCATGGCCGTGGGTATGGCCACGGTATCGGTATGTCCCAAGAAGGAGCCTACGCCATGGCAAAGCGGAAGTATGCTGCAGAGGAAATCATTTCCTTTTACTATCCCGGCACGCACTTGACGACCTGGTCTGAAGCGACACACGTAAAATAGGGGAGGGCGCTAAGCGCTTTTACGTGGCGAGGGTCGCCTACCTCTGATTTTTTCTGGAGTTTGGCCCAATGGGAAAAGGGTTGGCGGCTGTTTTGGGTGCATGGGGTGGCTCCATGGCACCAGGATGGGGGCTGCAACTACTACTTGGCGCCTTTATAGGTGTTTTTAGCTTGTGGCTTTTGTGTTGGCAGTTCAAGGCAACGCACCGCTTGCAAGGCCTGACGACCCTCCTCCTTTATGTTGGAATCGCCTTATCAGTGGCGTCAATTCCAAGGCCTGTTCAGCTTCAAAAGCCCGTGTATTACACCGGTGTTGTGCACCTCTTCTCGGATGGAGGTTTGCGTGATAGCCTGGGCCAGTGGTGGCGTTGCAGTGATGCGGTATCGTCTAATGTTACGTGCAAAGGAGAGGTGATCCTGTATCCATGGATCCAAAACGACCTCCCTTATGCCTATAACCCAGGTGACATATGGTTGCCTAGAGGGTATTTGGGGAGGGCGCAGGTGTCGCAGGTCCTGGATTGCTTGCCTGAGGATGAAAAAGGGACCTTTAAAGTCAAAAATGGGTGG
Source organism: Cryomorphaceae bacterium BACL7 MAG-120322-bin74 (assembly GCA_001438205.1). GTDB lineage: Bacteria > Bacteroidota > Bacteroidia > Flavobacteriales > Schleiferiaceae > TMED14. Next base: position 1,352 of record LICG01000056.1, on the reverse strand, counting down.
AAAGCCGCAGTGGCAGAGCTTGGATGGTCAGAGGATGCACAAAAGTTGATCCATGCGCTTTTTCTGGGTGAGGCACGGGGACTCAGGCCTGAGCTAAGGCAATTCTTTCAGCATCTGGGGTTAGCGCATCTATTGGCTGTATCTGGTTTTCACTTGGGTTTGCTATGGACGCTGTTAAAGGGCCTGCAGAAATTTTGTCCCTATGGGTGGAAAAACATTCTCAACGGGTTTGCGATAACCCTGGTTTGGAGTTATGTCGGGTTGCTCTCTTTTCCCATCTCAGCGGTCCGCGCAGCCTGCATGATGACGGCATTGGCTTGGGGGCAGTCTCGACAAGGGAAATCAGAAAGCGGGCACGCCTTAGGCATCGCCGTATGGTTGATGCTTTTGTGGGAGCCTGGCTGGGTGGCAGACCTAGGGTTTCAGTTGTCAGTGATCGCGGTGGCGGGTATATTATGGGTGCGCAAAGCCTTGCCAAGCGGGGCAATTTGGCAAGGCGTAGGCGTGTCCTTGGCTGCGCAATGGGCGACGACCCCTATAGCCGTCGCCACGTTTCATCAATTTCCATTGTGGTTTTTGCCGGCCAATCTTTTTGTGGCGCCCATGGTATTGTTACTGTATCCGTACACCTTGCTTGCCTTGTGTCTACAGGCGACTTCCTTGCATATGGCCTTTCCTGAAGGGTTGGTGCAATGGGTGCAATCGGCGGGGCCTAACGGGATTTGGGCGGCGCGGTTTCCCTCCACGGCCCAAACATGGGCACTGTGGGGCTCTGCACTACTAGGGTTATGGGCGTGGCGTGCAAAGCGTTGGGGTCTTGTCGCACTGGGATTGGGCGCTACCGTATTTTTTCTTTGGGAAACAGGCCCAAAGCTTCAGCAAGAGTGGAGTTGGCATCGATATGGTCGCGGTGTAGCACAAGTGGAAGTGCGAGGGGATTCCGCCTTCATTCAGGTGACCAAAGGCTTTGCGGAACGTACTTTTTATTGGGAAAAAACTTTGAAGCCCTACTTTACATCAAGAGGGGTTAATCATATTAAAAAACAAGTAGTTAAATATCAAGATACGCCTGATAATATTCGGGCTTGGGCGGACACCACTGTTCAGGAATGTCGCTTCCATAGCGCTCGGCCATCAAGGTAGGTTTTCCAGGTTAGCCATAGCAAGGCCAAAAGGGGAAAAGGGGTAATGCCATCAAGGTTTTGTGCATCGGAATTGTTTCCTGAATGAAATGCTTCTGGGAGATAGGCACCGTAGGGGAAATGCCACCACTCCCCAGCGTGAAGGCACCAAAAACCTTGAAAGGAGGGGAGAAAGAAGTCTTTCGTTAGCGCCCTGTCGGACTCGGGGAA
>LICG01000055.1 GCA_001438205.1 Cryomorphaceae bacterium BACL7 MAG-120322-bin74 | reverse complement strand
GAGGTAATCGGCCACCGCCACCAAGGTATATTCTTCACCAAAGAGTTCGCCGTCTTCACTGACCATGACCAACCGATCCACATCGGGGTCCACGACCACCCCTAGATCGCATCCTTTGGCTGGCACTAAGGCACAGATATCATCTAAATGTTTGCGCAGCGGCTCTGGATTGTGCGGAAAACGACCATGCGGCTCACAAAACAAAAGGGCTTGCTTGGTCACCCCTAGGGCATCTAACAACATCGGGACGGCAATGCCTCCGGTAGAATTCACGGCATCCACGGCAATGTGAAAATCCGCTGCGGCAATCGCCTCTATATCGACATCTTCCAATGCAAGGATGGACTGGATATGGCGTTCCATCGCATCATGAACCGGAATGATTTCGCCTAATTCACTGACGGGAGCATATTCAAATGCCCCAGCTTTGACCCGTGCAAGGATCTTGGCGCCATCGTCAGCCGATAAAAATTCGCCACGCGCATTCAGCAATTTGAGCGCATTCCATTCCACGGGATTGTGAGAAGCTGTGAGGATAATCCCCCCATCGCAGCCCTCCCAAGGCACTATAACTTCCACCGTAGGGGTGGTTGAAAGGCCTAGGTCCAAGACATCAATGCCCATGCACACCAACGTGGATACCACCAAGTTTTGAATAGCAGGGCCCGAAGGGCGTGCATCACGTCCAACGGCCACCTTCAAGCGATGGTCGCCCGGCGCTTCAGATTGAAGCCAGGCCCCATAGGCGCTAGCAAAAGCAACCGCATCCTGCGGTGTTAAATTTTCCCCTGGCGTACCGCCAATGGTTCCTCGAATACCCGAAACAGATGTGATCAATGGCATATGGCCTTGTTTTTGCGTTGCTTTGCTACAAAATTAGGTGGGAATTGCTTCCCAGCCCTGATTGTTTAAAAACCGGTGGAAAACGCTTGAAAGTAGAGGGAAACTTCAGGACCTTTACCGCGTAGCTTCATCTTAGAAAGAAATCCATGAGCGAAGACGACTCCCATTATCTCATTGAACGCTTCGAAGACCAGCTTCGCCAAAACCAGGCGGGCTTCTTTGACGTGGATGAATTGGAAGAAATCGCCGATTACTATCTAGAGACTGGACAACTCCAACGTGCCCTATTAGCGATTGATATGGGCGGTGATCTGCACCCCTATGCCACCACCTTTGCTGTCAAGCGTGCGCGCTATTTTGTGGCCTCCCATCAGCTAGACTTGGCCAAAGAAGCGATTCAAACAGCCGAAGGGCTCAGCCCAAACCACCCCGACCTTGAATGGGTACGCGGCCAGCTTCTGATGCGTCTCGGAAAAAATTCTGAAGCCATCGCATCACTACGCAAAGCGCTGCAAGCCGCAGAGGACCCCTTCCCTATTCAGGCCCACCTTGCCAGCCTCTATACCGCAATTGGTCAGTTCCATCACGCCGTCAAAGTCCTGAAGGCCATGTTGCGCGAAGAACCCAAGGATGACCATTTGTTGTACATGCTCGCCGCCAATTTTGATATGGCCGGCCATGATGACAAAGCGGTGGAGTGGTTCAAACTGTATCTTGATCAATATCCTTTTAGCGAAACGGCTTGGTACCATCTGGGTGCCGCGTATTTCCGCTTAGACGAGCTGCATTTAGCCTTAGACGCTATGGACTACGCGCTGGTGATTGACGAAAACTTTACCGCCGCCCACTTTGACCGTGGCCGTATCCTGGAAGAAAAAGAGGAATATAAACCTGCCATTACGGCCTTTGAATCCGCTATTGACACGGATGAACCCAATGGCTTCACTTTTTACCGAATTGGCATTTGCCAGCAGGCCCTTGGCAAGGATAAAAAAGCGATGGATGCCTTTGTCCATGCCATCAAACTGGATGAAGACCTGGACGAGGCGTGGATCGAACTCGCCATCCTCTATGGGGAAAACAAGCGCCTTTTTGAGGCGATTCAGCACGCCAAAAAGGCGTTATCCCTTGATCCAGACAATCCTGATTACTACTTGGTTGCCTACGATCTCTACATGCAACTCGGCCTGTTATTAGAAGCAGAAAAAATGCTTAAGATGGTCCTCAAGACCCTCCGCATTGAGGCCCCGGCTGGTTTGCTCGACTATGCAAAGAGCTTGTTGGAGATGAACCAAACAGATGCTGCACATTCTGTCCTTCGAATGGGGTTGGAGCGCCATGCTGACGCACCCGAAATGTGGGCCATCTATGTAGGCTTCTTATTTGCCATCCAAGAATTGCCCATGGCAAAACAGCATATGCGCGAAGGCCTGCACCGTTATGGCAGCTCCTTTGGCACCCATTTATTGATGCATTACCCAAAATTGGGCGAAGATCCTGAAATCAACGAAGAGCTGAATACGCATCTCCCGCAAGCATGAAGCACCTCTGGATCTTAGTGAAAGGCCTCGCTATGGGCGCGGCTGATGTTGTACCCGGAGTTTCGGGCGGAACGGTGGCCTATATCACCGGTATCTACCAACGCCTATTGGATGCCATTCATGGCATTGGACCAAAAGGATTCAAAGCCTTACAGTCCGAAGGCATACCTGGGCTTTGGCGCGCCGTAGACGGCCCCTTTCTTTTGGCCCTTGGTAGTGGTATTGCCTTAAGTATTCTCAGTCTTTCGAAGCTAGTTTTATGGGGACTGGACACCTACCCTCAGGCCGTTTGGGGCTTGTTTTTTGGACTAATTGTAGGCTCCTTGCCGATGATAACAAAAAACCTACCTAAAGGGCTACCCCTGGGATTGTTTCCCTTTTGGTCGATAGGCATTGCATTCGGGGTTGGGCTATCCCTGCTTTCTCCATCAGAAGCCAGTCTCACCCTTCCTTATGTCTTCATGTCTGGTGCTTTGGCCATCTGTGCCATGATCCTGCCCGGTATCAGCGGCAGTTTTATTCTCGTCCTTCTAGGGGTTTATGAAGGTATCTTAACCGCCTTACATGACCGTGATCTTCCCATTGTGCTCACGTTTATGGCTGGGGCAGGTCTTGGATTGCTGAGTTTTGCACGTTTGCTTCGCTGGTTATTTGCCCGCTACCCAAATGCCATGGTGTCCACCATGGCGGGCTTTATCGTCGGCTCCTTGACCAAGATTTGGCCTTTACAAGCTTCTCTAACCCAAGCCAGTAATGCCCTGCCCACACCATGGGTGTTCGTTTCTATGGCTATCGGACTGGTGATTGTGCGCACGCTACAGCGTTTGACCAAAACTTCCAACCCAGGCTAAATGCAATTTGGTGTCATTGGTTCGCCTATCGACCATTCACAATCCCCCTCTTTGTTTTCGTCCTTTTGGGCGGAGCATTCTTTGCGGCAGACCTTGACCTATGAAAAGGCCGAAGTAACACCTGAAAGCCTACGTCATTTTTTATCCCAAACCCAATGGGATGGCTTCAATGCCACCTTGCCCATCAAGACGGCCTTGATTCCGCACATGCACGCGCTGACACCCTCCGCCCAAGCTATCGGAGCCGTGAACACGGTTGTCCGCACGGCAGACGGATGGATCGGCCATAATACCGATGCTGATGGTTTTTGGGAGATGTTATGTGATCGGTCTGACCTAGACGCCCTGCGGGGGCTGCCCGTGTGTGTTCTTGGAAACGGAGGGGCTGCCAGAGCGGTGGCGTACGCCCTCGCCACCCGAGGCTTTACGGGTCTTATTGCATGCCGCCAAGCACGTGGCGGATTTCCATGGCAAGAAGTTCCTTTTGAACAAGCGCACGCATCTGCTTTTGGACTTGTGGTTCAATGCACTTCGTTGGGCATGACACCCAACGAAACCACATCCCCCCCCTTTCCCTCTTGGGATGACCACCCACCCCTCTGGGCACTCGACTTAGTTTATGTCCCAAAAGAGACCCGCTTTTTGCAAAAAATGGCCGCTTTAGGCGTTTCAGGTCAATCTGGAGGCAACATGTTGCGTTTTCAAGCAAAAAAAGCCTGGGAATATTGGGCAGAAGTCCTCAATATTCCCCACATTTGAGGTTCCATTTCCTCAACCCTCCAGCTATGACTGAGAAAGACACCCTTCCCCACGATGGGAATACGCAAGACGAGACGACCAACGAGGCGACTCAAAGCCCGCAACCTGCTGATATAAAGCCGGATAGCGGCACAACTTCAGCAGAAACTGTAAGCCCTGAAAGCGCCCCTGAACGTCCATCAGACGCAGTAACAGAAGAGATTCCTGTGGCTGAAATGGATGCACCCACTGTTGTGGATGCCACGCCAGAATCCGTTTTGGAAGAAGTAGACGCCGCAGAAACCCCAGAAACTTCAGAACCTGAAGCACCCAAAGCTGCCCAAGAGGAAGACGAGTCAGACGAGTCAGACGATGCGAGCGACGAGGAAAAAAATGAACACGAAGACCATACGGCTGAATATGCCGATATGGAGACGGATGCCCTCATAGAGGAGGCCAAGCGTGTCCTAAATGAAACCAATATTGAACAAGCGCGCGTACCTATGCTTGCCATCAAGGACGTGCTCATGCCCCGTTGGGAAGAAGAACGCAATGGCGCATTAGAGCGCTTTATTGAAGAGGGTGGCAACGCCATTGACTTTCATTATGAGCAGCCTAGCCGCGAAGCCTTCTATCAGACCTTCAACGAATTTAAGAAGCGCCGTTCTGCCTGGAAGACCGAGCAGTCCAATGTCATGTCCGTCAATCTGGACCTGAAAAAAGCCCTACTTGACGAGATTAAAAAATTAGCTGAAAGCGATGACTTGCCTACAGGTCAGACCTACAATGAATTTAAGCGCATCAATGATCGATGGAAGGACGTCGGCCACGTGCCCAATGATGACGCACGCGACCTATATGCTTCTTACCGCTTTTTTGTTGACCGCTTTTACGACAACCTACGCCTAAGCCAAGATCTGCGCGACTTGGACTACAAGCACAACAAAGGCATCAAAGAAGGACTTATTGCAGAAATCGCCGCCCTGGCAAACAAAGAATGGAGTGCCGCTGTAGGCAAGGAACTTCAGCGACTGCATGCAGGTTGGAAAGAAGTGGGGCCCGTTGCCCTAGAAGACAAGGAGACCTTGTGGGACCAATTCCGCGATGCCTCCAATGTCTTGCATGAAAAGCGTCGTGCCAAACAAGATATCGCGAAGGCGGCAAATGATGAGCGTCTTACACAAAAAGAGACATGGGTCGCAGCGCTAGAAATTCTTGCTGCCGAAGGCGCCGGAGAACATGGCAACTGGCAAAAAATGACCCAGCAGGCCAAAGAGCTTCGTGAAGCGATGGCCAAAGTCGGACGCACTTTTGGTGGATCAAGCGATACCCTATGGGACCGATTCAAGAAAGCGGAAAAAGCGTTTTTCAAAGAGCGCAACCAATTCTATAAAGGAAGAAAATCCGCCATCAAAGATGCCTTAGAGGCAAAATATGCCTTGGTAACACAGGCAGAAGCAATGGCCACAAGGACCGATTGGGTAGAAGCGTCAAAAGATTTGAAG
>LICG01000054.1 GCA_001438205.1 Cryomorphaceae bacterium BACL7 MAG-120322-bin74 | reverse complement strand
GGTGCGCACGCGGTACAACACCCACCACCCTTATGGATGGGGAGATGGTCCCATGGTCCCCAACGTAGGATTGCAAACCTTCATCAGTTATGGTGCGTATGTCAAGGTAGGTCCTATCGAGGCACAGCTGCGTCCCGAGCGGGTCCGCGCCCAAAATCTCCCCTTTGAACAACCGCCCATTCGTCAATCCTATATTGACATGCCTGACCAATTTGGCCAAGACCCCTATGTCTATCAGGGCTGGGGACAGAGTTATATTAAGGCCAACCTCAAGGGGATCGGGGCAGGGGTGTCCACAGAGAACTTATGGTGGGGCCCCGGCTATTACAACAGCTTGGTCATGACCAACAACGCCCCGGGTTTTTTGCACCTTGGGGTGCATAGCAACAAGCCCCTGCAGACCGCCTTGGGCAGTATCGAATTTCAGGCAGTATCGGGTTTATTAAAGTATTCGGGCTATTACCCCTATGGGACCGCGACCATTCAGCCTTGGCCCTGGGTCACGGCACCCATTGAACGCAATACCTCCTTTGACAACCAACGGAAGAGTTTTACGGGACTGGCCTTTAGCTTTCAGCCCAAAGTACTCCCTGGTCTGTATGTTGGGTTCAACCGGGGCGTCATGACCTCGGCGGATTCGCTCACCATTGGGAGCTTGGCAGAAATTTTCAGACCCATCTTAAAGGATGCCTCCGGCGAAGATGGCGCTGGCCGCAACCAGATTATGTCTGCCTACTTCCGCTATATCTTCCCAGAATCTCATGCCGAGATTTATGCGGAATATGGCCGTGAGGACGCAGCCTGGGACCTGGAGGACTTGCTCAGTGACATCACCCACACCAAGGCCTATATGCTGGGCTTCCGCAAGCTCACACCGCTAAAAAAGAAAGGCACCTGGCTTATGTTAGATTATGAAATGACCGAAATAGCCCAGGGCTTGTCCAGTCTTAGTCGTGCCTACAACTACAGTTGGTATACCCATTCTCTTAATGGAGGTTGGACCCATATGGGCCAAGTGATGGGCGCGGGCATGGGGCCAGGCGGATCCATGCAAATGGGGGGATTGACCTGGATGGGAAAGGATGACCAACAACTGGGCTTCCGTCTTGAGCGCTATGAACACAATAAGGAAACCTATTACTATCGCTTGCCCTATATCCAATACGTGGGACCTGCCACAAGCCCCATTTGGCCCGACATCTCTAAGCGGTGGGTGGATCTTTCCGGCTTTTTGACCTACCAGCGTAGGGTCTATGGCTTTATTGTGCAGGCCCAGTTTCAGGTCATGCGCACGTGGAACTTTAACTGGCAATTTGACTTTGAACAGCCCGGCAATGCCTTCCGTCAGCCGGGCCAAAACAGTACCAATCCGCAATTCTATTTGAATGCCCTCTACCGCTTCTAAGTCGCTCCTGCAGGGCCTGCGTATGTACGCCACTGGGGCCTTTTATCTTGCCTTGCGTTGGGTGAGCTACGTGCCGTCTATGCATGTGCGCAATGCCTTTTTACGCCATGTATTTGGAGTCAAATTGGCCAAGGGTGCCGTGGTAATGGGGCACTTTAGAATGCGTCGTCCTTCCCGCATTCATATTGGCCAAGGGACGGTCGTAGGCGATAGGGTAGAGCTGGATGGCCGTGCCTCCTTATTTATCGGGAATCATGTCAACATCAGCTCAGAGGTCATGATTTACACCTTGCAACATGCCTTCAATCAACCCGGGTTTGAAAACGTCGGCGCCCCTGTGGTCGTAGAAGACCATGTGTGGCTCAGTACCCGATGCATCCTCTTGCCAGGGGTCCGCATAGGACAAGGTGCCGTGGTCGCCGCAGGCGCCGTGGTCACCAAGGATGTACCTGCCTTGGCTGTCGTGGCCGGCATCCCCGCCAAGGTCATAGGTCAACGGTCTGCGGATGTGTTAGACTATTCCCCTGCGGATTACCGAATTCCCTTCTTATGACCGGATGGCTGGGTAATTTTACGGCATTGACGGCCTTGCGTGCCCTCAATGTATTGCTGCCTCTTGCCTTGTATCCTTGGCTCATGGCCCAATTGGGCGCAGAAACCTTAGGCTTGGTCATCTTTGCGCAAGCCGTTGCCACCTACTTTATGGTCATCCCCAACTACAGCATGGAGACCTTCGGCACAAAGGCCATAGCCGATGCCGCTCAACAACCCGAACATCTTTGGACGACAACCAACAGCCTCTATGCGCTCAAGGGTCTCCTTTTTTTGGCGAGTGGGTTGGCGTATGCTTTGCTGTGTTGGCTTTGGCCATTTGCGCGCGAGAACGCCCTACTCTTTCTCCTCTCCCTTCATGTGGTGGTCCTTGAGGCTTTTTTACCCACTTGGTTTTATCAAGGCATTCAAGATATAAAGCAGGCCTCCTACCTCAATGGTATGGCCAAAGCCATCGCCGTCGTTTGGCTGCTCTTTACGGTCCGACATCCGCACGATGCCTTCCATGTCCCCTTGGGGTATCTCATAGGAAGTCTCTTCGCCTCTGGGATGGGTTATCTCTGGGTGCAAGGGCATACAGGTCCATTAAAACCATGGGCCAGTCCATGGCGCGCATCTCAAAAATATCTAAAGCTGGGCTGGCCCTTCTTTTTGACCAGCCTCAACGGGGTCCTCTATGTATACGCCAACCGCATCCTGATGGGCTACTTTGGCATGGCGCAGGTGGCCTATTATGATCTAGCAGAGAAATGGGTACAAATAGCCAAAGCGCCGCAGCAAATCTTGGGCTTGACCTTGTTTCCAAAAATCACCCAAGATGCCCATCCCAAGGCATTGATTCGTCGCTTTGCCTATCCCAGTATGGCGTTTAATGTGCTTCTCTTTCTGGGTATTTTGTGGGTGGCACCATGGCTGGTCCAATGGATGGCGCCCGGTGTGTCTGCGCAAGGGCAGGCGACAACCATCGCTTTGATGCGGATTCTCTCCTTCAATATTGTCATAATCGGCCTCAATAATATCGTGGTTGTGCAGCGCATGCTGGCCTTGGGGCATGAGCACCGCATCGTGCGCTTCACTTTAGAGACCTTACTCGTCTTTGTTGCTATGGGGGTCTTCCTCTATGCCTCTGGCTACTATTCCATGCAAGGATTAACCTGGATAGCCGTGTTGACCGAAACCTATTTGTTGTTGCGCTCATGGTTTTACCTACGCCGTCATGGTTGATCCGATAAACTACAAGCACCAGGTGATGGCTGTGGTGGTGGTGCACCAGCCCGATTGGCAAGATGTCTTAGCCAATATAGACACCTACCTATCCGCCGTAGATACCCTTTGTGTGGTGGCCAATTCCCCCTTGACCGATACCCAGACAGCAGATCTTGCAGACCGCCAGTTGCATCTGATCCAAAACAGGGACAACCTTGGGGTAGCCTCCGCCCTAAATCAAGCGGCCGAAAGGGCAGAATCCATGGGATACCGATGGTTGTTAACCATGGACCAGGATTCGAGCTTTTTACCCTTGCAAGCCCAAGAATTGATTGCCTCTATACGTTTGGCTCCTCCGCGCGCGGCGGCCATTGGGGCGGATAGCTTACATCGTCCAGAACCTGTTCCGCGCTTTCATTCAGTGCCCTACTTAATCCAATCGGGCACGCTGTTTCACCTGCCTGCTTGGAGGGCCATTCAGGGCTTTAACGAGCTCTTGTTTATTGACGCCGTAGACCATGAATTTTGTTTGCGCGCCAGGGATGCGGGCTGGCAGGTCTATGTCTACCCAAGTGTTCACTTGGTTCATCGTTTAGGACGTATAAAAAAAATGCCTCAGTGGCTCTTTATTTTTCATCGTCACCCAAAGACCGGGATAACCTACCACGATCCGTATAGGGAGCGTTTTGTCTTCCGCAATAATTTTTGGTTGACGCGCCGTTATGCTAGGCGCTTTCCAGGATGGGCGACACGACGTATAGGTTATTTGCTTCTGCGCTTACTCTATGCACTGATCCTCTTACCAGAAAAGCGAAGCCGTTTACGGAACATAGCAAAAGGCATAGGACAATCCTATTCTTTCCATCCGCGCTCTTAAGAGGACACGTCTTCAGATTGCCGCAAAAGGAGGGTGGCTATTTGCAAAATCTAGCTACAGGATAGGTAGAATGCCCAATATCCTGCTTCTTCTGCACAAGATGACGTATATACTTGTGCGCCTAGGCGGGCACACGTAAATCCAAATAGCGGTATCTTTACCCCTGCATAACCAAGCCACACCCTATCATGAAGCGCATTCTCTTTCTTATTGTACTCCTTGTCACCACGGTCCTTTCGGCCCAAAATTTGAGCGGCATCAAAGTGGATGACCTCAGCGACGCCCAGATCCGCAGTATTTTGGCGCAGGGAAAAGAGCGCGGCTTGGACATCAATGAAGGGGAGAACGTCGCCCTCAGTATGGGTTTGTCTAAAACAGAAGCAGCAAAATTCCGTGCAAGAGTAGAGGCCCTCAATGGCCCATCAAAGCCCAACACGGCGCAGGGAACGGGTGCAGCAGTCAATGAAGTCGCGGGCACCGTAGCCAGTGGAGAGACCCTTGGCAATACAGCCAATGTTGAAACAGAAGTACTTGAGCAAGCAGAGATTAAATCTGAAGCGGCCGTAGCCATTGCGGGAACGGAAGAAACGGTGGCGGCGCCAGGCGAAGACCTCCCCGTCAACATCTTTGGTCAGCAGCTCTTTCGTGGTGCAAACCTCAAAATCTATGAGCGAAGCCTGGATGCCAAGGCCCCGGACCATTACATCCTTGGAATGGGGGATGAACTAGGTGTGTCGGTGTATGGTACGGCTTTTTTTAATGAAGTTTATAAGGTGGATAGCCGTGGTTACATCGCAATCAACAATGTAGGCAATGTGGCCGTACGCGGACTAACCTTTGCAGAGGCGCGCAACGTCATCAAAGGCCGAATTGCCCCGTACTTCAATCTGAGCAGCAACACATTTGCCTTTAACCTAGCCTATAGCCGCACGGTAACTGTCAACATCGTGGGCGAGGTGATCAATCCGGGCTCCTACAAACTTCCCGCAATCAATACCGCTTTTAATGCGTTGATGGCGGCCGGGGGCCCAAGTGATATTGGAACCCTTCGGGATATCAAGGTGATTCGGGGTGGAAAGGTCGTCAAGACCTTGGACGTCTATGCCTTTCTTCTGAACCCAGTAGCGGACAATGACTACTATTTGCAAGAGAACGACTATATCTCCGTAGGCACCCACCATCATTTTGTCACCATTGCAGGTGCTGTCAAACGCCCGATGCGTTATGAGTTGCTCCCAGGTGAAAGTCTAGCGCAAGCCATTCAGTTTGCAGGTGGCTTTGCTTCCAATGCCTACACCGATGCGATCCAAATCCAGCGTCAAGCGGCTGAAGAACAGATTCTCATGGATGTAGCGTCAGACCAAATGGGGATGGCTATGAATGCTTTAGACATTGTGCGCGTCAAGACCAAAAATAATGAACTCAAACAAGTAGTGTCCATCTATGGAGGTGTGCAGCAGCCTGGCAATTTTCGTTTTG
>LICG01000053.1 GCA_001438205.1 Cryomorphaceae bacterium BACL7 MAG-120322-bin74 | reverse complement strand
GGCCCAGTTTATAATCAATGTGAGGCATAATAGAATAAGAAGGACCTGACACAGGATGAAGGGCCACCTCGCCCAGCGAGAAAGCCGTTCAAAGAAGAGAAGATGTGCAGAGGCACCAACATAAAATGCCAAAAGACAAATCAGTAAGGCCTGTAGAAGGCTATTGAGCAAAGCTGCGCTAAACAGGACGAGGTGCCAGGTACAGGCCACGTCAAGCACGCCATCGCATGAACTAACCGACATAGGGGCCAAGAGCACGAGGCTCATCGCCACAAGGCGAGCACACTCTGCCTTGCGAATGCGCGACAGGGGCCACCAGCTCATGCGTTTAGTTGTTTCCAGAGGGTGATGATGTCCCGAGCTTCTGCCGCATCATGCACGCGCAGAATCTGCGCACCTTGCTGTAGCGCATGCAGGTGCAATGCACTTGTGGCGGGCAGAACCTCTTCGGGGTTGCGCTCCAAAAGCCGCCAAAGCATGCTCTTGCGTGAAACCCCGACATACAAAGGCTGGGTTGCTGCTGTCAACTGCGATAAGTCGTTCAGTAATCGATAATTGGCTTCCAAGGTTTTCCCAAAGCCAAATCCCGGATCCAGCAGTACATGCGTAATGCCTCGGTGTTGTAATTCGGCCAGATGTTGTGCAAAATAATGTAGGACGCTTTGTGTGATCTGCTCGGGCCCAAGAGCTACGGATTGCATAGTAGCAGGCGTGTGCCCCGCAGGATAGTGGGTTAAGATATAGGGGGCATGACTGCGCGCGGCCACATCCCAAATGACCGGGTCTAAACTGCCACCCGAAATATCGTTGATCATGCAAGCTCCGGCATCGAGCGCGCGTGCGGCAATTTCACCCCGAAAGGTGTCAATGCTGACGGGGATTTCTCCAAAGCGATCCGCAAGCCGCTTCAAGCCAGGTTGCACGCGAGACCACTCTTCTTCCACGCTGGGTAATGCTGCATCGGGACGCGTGCTGCATCCGCCAATATCTAACCAATGGGCGCCACCCTCTAGCAGGGTCTCGGCATGGGCTTCTACGGCATCTGCAGTGTTTGCGCGGCTTTGCGCATAAAAGGAGTCAGGTGTCGTATTCACAATGCCCACAATTACGGGACTTTCCGCGGTCCAAGTATGCCCTGCAAAGGGGAGAGAAAAAGAGCGGAACATCGTACCTTTCATGACTCTAAAGATAATCATGGCAGATACGGCACACGAATACGGGATGGTAATGGACATTTGCCGTCAACTTTTTCAAAAAAAAGCCCAAGACTATGGTACGGCATGGCGGATTTTGCGCCTGCCTTCGTTGACGGACCAGATTTATATCAAGGCCAACCGGCTCCGCTCCATCCAGATGGCAGGGGTTCAAAAAGTGGCAGACCCCATGGAGGGCGAATTTATTGGCATTGTCAATTATTGCATCATGGCCTTAATCCAAATGGAGAGGGGAGTAGCCCAAGAGCCAGACCTTTCGGCTGAAGATGCGTTGGTGGCCTACAACGCTCAAACCGCCAAAATTCAATCGTTGATGGAAGCAAAAAACCACGACTATGGGGAGGCCTGGCGCGACATGCGCATTTCTTCTTTGACGGATTTAATCTTGCAGAAACTTCTTCGCGTCAAGCAAATGGAGGACAACCAGGGGCAAACCTTGGTCAGCGAGGGGATTGATGCCAACTACCAAGATATGGTCAATTACGCGGCTTTTGCCCTGATTAAATTGCACTTTAACGCGTCCTAAATAAGCCCATTATGTTCAAAAATATCCTGACACAAGTTTCGCGCATATTGGTGGGAGGGCTCTTCATCTTTAGCGGGGTCATCAAAATGAATGACCCGGTTGGATTTGGGTTCAAGCTAGAAGAGTACTTCGGAGAAGATGTTTTACATCTTCCTTTTCTGCAGCCTTATGCCTTGCATCTAGCCGTTTTCCTTGTCATTCTAGAGGTGATGCTCGGTTTGTTTTTACTCCTGGGCAGCTTTAAGCGGTTTACATTGTGGAGCATTGCGGGGATGATGGCTTTCTTTACGTTTTTAACTTTTTACAGTGCCTACTTCAATAAGGTCACGGACTGCGGTTGCTTTGGGGATGCCATTCCGTTAACCCCTTGGGAGAGTTTTAGCAAGGACGTCGTCCTGAGCATCTTGATTGGCGTTTTAATATGGGGACGCGGTCATCTGCACCCGTGGATGCCAAGCCGATTAAACCATATCAAGATAGCCAGTGTCATGATCTTTTGCTTGATGTTTACCCAGCATGTATTGCGTCATGGACCTGTTTGGGACTTCAGGGCCTACAAGCCAGGCACGGATGTTATGCGGGCGATGATGTCTGCAGAAGACTTAGGTCTAGATCCTCCTAAGTACGAGACCTACTTTACACTTCAAGGCCCAGAGGGTGCCAAAGTAGAAGTGTCCGGAACTGACTATGTGGCGGATAAATGGTATGAGCGTGCGGACCTTATACTTTTAGAAGAGGGTACCTACTCCAAGAAAATAGCAGAGGGCTACGAGCCCCCTATTCATGATTTCAGCATAGTCATTGAGGGTGAAGACCGTACCGAAGACTTTGTCAATGCCCCAGAGGTGCTTTGGTTGATTGCCTATGATTTTTCTAAGGCAAACCGCGCGGAATTGATCCGTTTGGTCAAAGCGCTTGATGTAGTTATCCAAAAAGACCCTTCGGTCAAAGTGGTGGGCATGACTGCGTCTAGTGATGAAGAAATAGCGGCCCTCAAGGCTGAAACGGGCTGTACCTTTCCGTGGGCGATCATGGATGGCACGGCGCTCAAGACTGTACAGCGCTCCAATCCAGGGGTAACCTACCTTACGGAGGGCGTCATTCAGAATCATTGGCATTATAACGATGCTATATTCTTAAATGTCAGCAATTTAGCATGGCCTGAATGAAGCGTCGCTGGAAGTCTATCTTGCATTCTTTGATCGTCCTTTGGGGCGTTGCCACGCTCGTTTTCTTTCTTTTTCATGCCGTTGCCGGGGACCCGGCTCGGATGATGCTGGGCCAGGTGGAGGATCCAGCTGCCCTGGCTGCCTTGCGAATGGAATATGGCCTAGACCAACCATTATGGGTGCAGTATGGACATTACTTAGAAGGTTTGATTCCAGTGGGTAGCCAGCCAGATGGGGGATGGGGAATGCGTTGGCCCGATCTACAAACCTCCTATCAGCAGAAGGGTCGCCCTGTTATTGACCTTTTGGCGGTAACCTTACCCAACACGGCGCTGTTGGCTTTCCTCTCCATGGGGCTCGCCTTGACCCTAGGTATTCCGATGGGATTATTTGCGGCCATTAAAAAGGGTACCTGGCTGGATCGAGGCGTCGTGCTCTTGTCCACCACCGGAATGGCCATGCCGAGTTTCTTCAGTGCCGTACTCATCGGCTGGATTTTTGGCTTCTTATTGGCGCCTTGGACGGGCTTGCCCATGACGGGAAACTTAGTTGAATTGGATGATTTTGGAGAATTCACCCGCGTGCACTGGAGAAATGTCCTGCTTCCGGCCCTCACATTGGGGATTCGACCCCTGGGCGTCATTGCACAAATGATGCGTTCTTCGGCCTTAGAGGTCATGTCCCAAGATTACATCCGAACGGCGTATGCCAAAGGACTTACCACAACACAAGTCATGCGTCGGCACGTGGTGCGCAATGCCCTTAATCCTCTTGTCACAACGGTGTCGGGCTGGTTGGCTGGCCTTTTTTCGGGCGCTGTTTTTGTTGAATCCGTCTTTGGCTGGAATGGCACTGGAAAATTAATGGTCGATGCCCTGGAGTCCCGCGACTTTCCGGTGGTGATGGGGTGCGTTCTGTCTCTGTCTGCTGTATTTGTGCTCATTCAATGGGCCGTAGAATGGGCTTATCGCTGGATTGATCCGCGCATTGCCGCGCAATAATGTGCAGGGCGTTCAGGATTTTCATCCAGTGCGTTAGGTCAAGCCGTATAAAGTCACGAATTTTGCCCCTCGCTGCGGCTTTAGCCGAACAGCGGCATTTCAGAAACCTATTTTGCGTGCTGTGCACGTCCTCCTTAACCGCTGCATAAGCACAAATCATACCGCCCATGCCTCCCATGAAACTTTTAGCCGGCAATTGGAAAATGAACAACAGCCTTGAAGAAGGGGCCGACCTGATGGAAGCCATCGTAGAGGGCCTCTCTGCTCAGGTTGTAGGGGATGTCCGTGTAGTGGTAGCCCCCCCCTTTCTTCAGCTACCTCAAATCGTCCACGGCTTATGGGAAAACGCGCACATTGCGGTGGCTGCACAAAACGGCCATGCCGCAGAGGGGGGCGCCTATACGGGCGAGGTGTCTATGGCCATGTTGCGTGATGCGGAGGTTGATGCCGTTATTCTAGGGCATTCCGAGCGTCGTCAGTTTTTTGGAGAAACCGACCAAGACGTGGCGGACAAAGTCAAAGCGGCACTCAAGCACCAGCTGATTCCTATTGTCTGCGTAGGGGAAGTATTGGCGCAGCGTCAAGCAGGAACCTATTTAGAAGATGTGTGGGCACAGTTGCACACCGCGCTCAATGGTTTGAGCGGGGATAGCCTGTCAGACTGTGTTATCGCGTACGAACCCATTTGGGCTATTGGGACGGGCGAAGTCGCCACGCCCGCGCAGGCGCAAGAAATGCATGCCTACCTCAGAGCGCAGCTCAAGGCCACCTTTGGGGCGGATGACATGTCCATAGTATATGGTGGAAGCTGTAAGCCTTCCAATGCAGAAGAAATCTTTGCGCAGCCTGACGTAGATGGAGGCTTAATTGGTGGGGCTTCCTTAGTCGCAGACGATTTTATTGCTTTGGTAAAGCTTCTGAACCAAGCCTAAATGGATTACATCGCCCTCTCTTTTACCTGTGCCAATGCGCTTACAGCTGAATTGCTCATGGCGGACTTAGAGGGTCTTCCGGTTGAGTCGGTTACGCAAGAAGGCCTGCAGGTCAATGCCTATGTCATGGAGGGAGATTATCACCCATGGACCTTAGCCAACTTCCCATTGGCTGCGTCGGTAGGAGAATTGACTTGGACCGTGTCGTCCATTGCGCACCAGAACTGGAATGCTACATGGGAATCCAACTTTCCCCCCTTGATTATGGGCACGCAGGTTTTGGTCAAGGCCCCTTTTCACACAGAGGTTCAGGCAGGGGACTTTGACTACGTCATTCACATGGTGCCCAAAATGGCTTTTGGCACAGGTCATCACCCCACCACGTACCTCATGATGGAGGCTGTTCTTGAAGCGGCTGCAGAAGGAAGTTTACAAGGGGTGTCGCTATTAGACATGGGCTGTGGTACCGGTATTCTCGCCGTATTGGCGGTAAAGGCCGGCGCTGGGAACGCTGTGGGTATAGAAATTGACCCGTACGCGGCCGAAAATGCGCAAGAAATCACCGACATCAACGGGGTAGCTGACCGCCTTCAGATTTATACGGGCGATGCTGCAATGCTTCAGACCGTTCCAGGGCCTTATCAACATGTGATGGCCAACATCAACCGCAATATCCTTCTGGCTGACCTTCCGCACTATGCCGCCGTCAGTGCATCCGGTGCACGTTTAGACTTAAGTGGCTTCTATCAAGCAGATGTGGCTTCTTTGGTAGAATGTGCAAAACACTGTGGATATTCCTTGGTCCAGCAGGCGTCTAAAGACGGTTGGATGCGCCTTACTTTGGTGTATCAACCGCATGGCCTTACCTCAACCCAATAAGTCGTTCGCTATTCCGTTTTGGAGCGGCTTGACGCCTCTTTTTTTTATATTGCTTTTCTTACTTGTGCGCCCATCGGCTCATGGGCAAGGGGTGCGGAGCTTTGGCAAGGAGCCTGAGGTCTTTCAAAAAGACTTCACCAAGCATCTCACGGATCTTTTAGGCAAGAAGGAAGCAGAACTCCCTCTTGTGGCCTTTGCGTCCACTTTTAGTTCTGCGCAATGGGACATGGATCCTATCCAGCGCGACATCTTTATGGACATTGCGCGTGAAATGCTCCGTCGTAGGGTCGTCAACGCACGTCCTTGGTTGGAGCTCATAACCCTCTTTCAGGCATGGAGTTGGCCGGCCGGCAACTATGAGCAGGGGCAGAGTGACCGCTTTTTCCGCGAGATTGAGGGCAATTTCAAACGTGCCTCGCGTAGGGAAATGGAGGACTTTCTGCACACCTACACAGG
>LICG01000052.1 GCA_001438205.1 Cryomorphaceae bacterium BACL7 MAG-120322-bin74 | reverse complement strand
GCCTTGGTTTTTGCACGATTTGAATAGCCATGGGTAAACTCATTCTTGTCCCAACCCCGCTGGGAAACCTTGGCGATATCACCTTGCGTGCATTAGAAGTTTTGCGCAGCGCCGAAGTTGTATTGGCCGAAGACACGCGAACCTCGGGTAAGTTGTTCATGCTTTTGGAGATTCAAGCCCCGCTTCGCGCCTTTCACATGCACAATGAGCACAGTCTATTAGAAAGAACGGTAGCGGCCATCGACGCAAGTGCAGGATATACCGCGCTGGTGAGCGATGCCGGCACACCGGGCATTAGTGACCCTGGATTTCTCTTAGTTCGGGCCTGTGTAGCCGCGGGTATTACGGTTGAGGCCTTACCGGGTCCCTCTGCCTTGATTCCCGCCCTTGTCGCCAGTGGATTGCCCTGTGATCGCTTTGTCTTTGAGGGTTTCTTACCCATCAAGAAAGGGCGACAAACCCGAATAAAAGCGTGGGCGACAGAGTCCAGAACCCTTGTTTTTTACGAGTCCCCACACCGATTGGCGCGCTGTCTGCGCGAGTTAGAAGAACATTTGGGCGCCGACCGCCCAATCTGCGTTGTGCGTGAGATCAGTAAAATCTATGAGACCTATCACCGTGGAACCATTGGCGAATTAGCCGCTCATTTTGCGCAACACGAAGCCAAAGGGGAAATCGTCATTGTCCTTGGCGGGGCTGAGGCATCTTAAGCATCATATTTTTTAAAAACTAAATGGCTTTCCGGGCCGGCACCGGTACCTTTGAGACGATGAATCTTCCGGCACCTCAACTTCGCACTTTTGGCTCTTGGAGTGGGTCGTCCCAATCTCCATTAGTGATTGCGGGACCCTGTTCTGCTGAGTCATTAGACCAAGTGATGCAAACGGCCAAGGCACTCAAAGCAGGGGGTCAAACACAGCTTTTTCGGGCAGGAGTATGGAAGCCCAGGACACGGCCTGGCCAATTTGAGGGCATTGGGTATGATGCCTTGGGATGGCTGCAGCAAATGCGTGCTGAAGTGGGTCTTCCCTTTGTCATTGAAGTGGCCAATGCTGCTCATGTAGAAAAAGCGCTCGCCGTTAAAGCCGATGCCGTATGGATAGGCGCGCGAACCACGGTCAATCCTTTTTATGTGCAAGAAATTGCAGAAGCACTTCGCGGATCTCATGTGCCTGTATTAGTTAAAAACCCCATCCATGCAGATCTAGGCCTTTGGCTTGGGGCATTGGAGCGTCTAGAAAAAGTCGGCTCAACAGAATTGGCTGCGGTACATCGTGGATTTTTCTCAAGCCACGCGGCGCCTTACCGAAATGAACCCAAATGGGAACTCAGTTTTGAATTGCGCCGGCAAGCGCCTAACATCCCCATCATTTGTGATCCTAGCCACATTGCAGGCAACCGCGCCCTCGTGGAGCAGGTAGCTCAAGTGGCTATGGACATCCAAATGGATGGACTCATGATTGAAGTGCATCCCACACCGGATGAAGCGCTCAGCGATGCAGCCCAACAAATCACCCCAGAACGCTTACGCGTGCTCTTGCAAATTTTGGCCGCCAATGCCCCTAGAAATAGTGCATTGCAAGAAGTCATAGATGCCGAACGGCTAAAACTAGACGAGGTCGACCGCGCCATGGTGGACCTACTGCGTCAACGAATGGACATCGTGGAAGCCTTAGGACACCTCAAGGTTCAGCACGGCGTTGGAATCTTTCAAATGGACCGCTGGTTTGATCTTTTGCAACAACGCGGTGAACAAGCTGAAACGTTGCATCTAAATCGGGCCTTCGTGGAAGAGCTCTTTCAGACCGTACACAAGTATTCGGTAGAGCAGCAGCTTCGGCTTTATGACGCCAGCCGAAAAAACCGGGAAGAATGAAAAAGCAATGGCACTACGCCCCAATAGGGGATGCTACATCTGTTGCAGAGTTGACCAAAGAATTAGGTGCACCTTATGCCGCTTTGGCGCGCGTGCTAGTTCAGCGAGGCCTTCATACCCTCTCTGATGTCAAAGCATGGATCCCTGGGGTTTCCATTTCAGAAATTGACCCTATGGCCATGGCAGATATGCCGGTCGCAGCCCAACGCCTTGCAGCCGCAAGAGAGAACCACGAAACGGTGGTGCTTTTTGGCGACTATGATGTGGATGGAACCACCGCCGTATCGGTGGGCAAGCTTGCTTTAGAAAAAGGTGGATGGCGCATCCTTACCTATATCCCTGACCGCTACAAAGAAGGCTATGGCCTTTCTGCAGACGGCATTGACTGGGCCTTAGCACAAGACGCTAAAGTGCTGGTTGCATTAGATTGTGGGATTAAATCCAATGCCTTGATTGCAGATGCGCAAGACCGTGGTTTGGATATCATTGTCGCAGACCATCATACGCCGGGCGCCACCCTGCCTCCAGCATTGGCTGTATTAGATCCAAAGAGAGAAGACTGCCTGTTTCCGCACAAAGAACTTTCTGGCTGTGGTGTCGGCTATATGCTGTGGCGTGCAGCCTATAGCACGGCGGGATTAGATCCCCTGAAGCTAGATGCGCTTCAGGATCTTGTAGCGGTCAGTATCGGCGCAGACATGGTGCCCTTAGTGGGACTCAATCGAGGTATAGTGCGCCAAGGGTTGGATGCCATCAACACCTCCCCCAGGCCAGCTCTTGCCGCACTGTTATCCCATAGAGCAGAAGGACCTATTACCCTACAAGATGTCGTCTTTGCTATCGGGCCCAAAATCAACGCAGCTGGCCGCATGCGTCATGGCCAATTGGCCGTAGATCTTTTGACACAAGGCAATGCAGATATACTCGCCCAACTGTCACAGCATATTGAATCCCACAACCTAGAGCGGCGTGAGACAGAACGGGAAGTGAGTCTAGCTGCGCAGGCCCAAGCAGCCACCCAATCTGATAGAGCGGGACTCGTACTTGTTGGGGCTGGCTGGCACAAAGGCGTGGTGGGCATTGTCGCCCAACGCACGGTTGAGACCTTTTACAAGCCTACCATTGTCCTCACCTTATATGAGGGAAAATTGTCGGGGAGTGCGCGTTCCGTTCCCGGATTAGATCTCTATGCTATTTTAGACGAGACCTCCGAACATTTATTACAATTTGGCGGACATCGTGCAGCAGCAGGAATGACCCTTATGCCCGAGCATCTTGAAGATTTTCGGCAAGCATTTGATGATGCGGTAAAAAGACATTGGCCTGCTGCTGCGCGTTTCCCCATGCAACACGTGGATACCTCCGCACGTATCCACGAACTGCATGAAGGCCTCTGTACCTTAATGGACCGCATGGAACCCTTTGGCATGGACAATGAAGCCCCAATTTGGGGGCTCGAAGGCGTGGAGCTTACAGAAGTTCGTCAACTCTCAGAAGGCAAACACCTGCGTACTGTTTTGCGCGATCCACAAACGGGCGCCACCCTCCCGGCCATAGGATTTGGATGGGGAGACTTTGAAGCAAACGGACCTGTCCAGGCGGCTGTGGTCCTAGGTTGGAATATTTTTAGAGGCCAAAAGAACCTTCAAGCAAGAATTTTAGATCTACAAGCATAAACCATGGGGAAAAATAAATTGGCCCGCTTTACACAGCTTGCCACCTATTCGCATGTACTTCAACCGCATAAAGATGAGGTTTTAGGCGGCTTTCCTATGGCGGGCAAATGGAAGTCTGATTTCTTCAAAAACAATCAGCCGCTTGTGGTAGAACTAGGCTGCGGCCGCGGTGAATATGCCGTGGCATTGGGACAACGCGATCCGCAAAAGAATTACCTAGGCATTGACATCAAAGGTGCGCGCATCTGGGAAGGGGCTACCCATTCCCTTCAAGAGGACATGGCCCATGTGGGATTTTTGCGGACTCGAATTGAATGGGTAGAGCATTGCTTTGCTCCAGGTGAAATCGATGAAATATGGATCACTTTTCCTGATCCTCAAATCAAATTTCAACGAGCTAAGCACCGAATGATCGGCCCAGCCTTTTTAGAGAAATATGAACGTTTGCTCTCCCCAGGAGGGGCTATCCACTTAAAATCGGACAGCGAGTTTTTGCACGGTTACCTGCACGGCATCATTGAATGGAAAGGATTGGAAGTGCTCGAAACCTACCACGATATCTATGGACAAATCGTAGATAAGCCTGACCATGTTGTCTTTGCTTGCAAAACGTTTTATGAAAAAATGTGGTTAAAGCAAGGCAAGACCATTACCTATTTAAAATTTAGATTTCTTAAGGGTGGCGGAGTCAAGTGACTTTTTTGAACGGGTCTATCACCTCGTGCGACAAATCCCTCCCGGCCGGGTGACGTCCTATGGGGCTATAGCGCGAGCGGTGGGTGCCGCAAAAGCAGCACGGACGGTGGGCTATGCCATGAATGCCAGTCATCAACTCCCGGATATCCCCGCGCACAGAGTGGTAAACCGGCAAGGCCTGCTCACAGGCAAGCACCACTTTGGCGGAAACACCGCGATGCAACAATTGCTTGAATCTGAGGGGGTACGAATTCTAGAAGATCAAATTCAGGACTTTGCGGCACATTATTGGGACCCCCTCTTGGAAGGCGCAGATCTACCGGATACGCTATGAACCGCGACCAAGCCATCTCCTTTTGCGAAGCCCTACCCCAGGCTGAAGCCACCTTTCCTTTTGATTCACATACGTTAGTATTCAAAATTGCGGGCAAAATGTTTGCCCTTTTTCCACTTGAAAAAGACCCCCAGGTTGCCTTAAAATTCCCTCCTGAAGAATTAACCCTTCTGCGTGAAACACATGTGGCCATCTTTCACGGCGCCTATATGAATCCTATTCATTGGGCCGGCGTGTGGCTAGATGGTTCTGCTGATAACAAAACAATGGAAACCTGGATTCTAAACAGTTATAACTTGATTGTCGCTAAATTGCCAAAAGCTCAACGCGCGCAAAACCCCCCTATCGCATGACCAAAAAACTGCTTAATTACTTCATTCAGGGCCTTCTCTATACCGCCCCGATCGCCATCACCCTATATGCTGTTTTTTTCCTGCTTCGGTCCTTAGATGGCATCATTCCTATCAAAATTCCAGGCGTTGGTTTGCTCCTATTGCTCACCCTAATTACCACCATTGGCTTCTTGGGGGAATATGCCTTGAAGTTGCGCGTGGTTAAATTGATGGATCGGATGCTTGAAGGCTTGCCATTGGTAAAGCTTATCTACAGCTCTGTAAAAGATGTGATGAAGTCCTTAACTGGAAAGAAAAAAGGCTTTCAACAGCCGGTATTGCTTCGTCTTTCGCTTAAAGAAGAAGTGCGCCGGGTGGGGTTTGTTACAGATGAGGCATTACGAGATCTAGGAAGCCCGAGTGAAGAGCTCATTACCGTCTATGTCCCCCATAGCCTGGCTATTTCAGGACAAGTATTTGTGGTGCCCAAAACCTATGTAGAACCCTTGCATGCAAAGTCTTCCGATGTTATGAAGTACATCATTGCAGGCGGTGTGACGGGTGGACAATAGCAAAGCCCACTGCATTAAGCACGCGCACCCTTCACGCGTACGCTCCCTTCAAGTAAACTTGATACGAGGGTCAGCACTGCGCTAAAGAGTAAGGCTGACCAAAACCCGCTTACAGCAAATCCCTCTACCCAATCACTGGCCAACAATACCACCATTGCGTTAATGGCCAGTAAGAAAAAGCCAAGGGTCAATAGGGTCAATGGAATGGTCAAAAGGATTAACACGGGCCGAATAGTGACATTCAGCACAGCGAGCGCCAAAGACACCCATATGGCCGTACTGAAATGGGCCAACACAACCCCTGGAAGGATGTAGGCTGTGGCAAAAACACTCAAGGTGCGAACCACAAATCGAATTCCCCAGCCAGATCGTCCCAGTGAATTCTTTGCAGGTGTAGCGTTCATGTCACAATTTTTAAGAAAAGTTAGACCATATGCCCGAGATTCGTAAAAAATATTTTCAACCCGCATGAAACTTATTGCCTTCAGCACTTCTGCCGCCCTTCTGCTTCTGAGTTGCCAACCTTCCAACGAAATTTCTGAAATGGATCCATTACCCCATGACCCGCATTCCTATGCGGACCCAGCTGAAGCCATCGTGACAGATTTGTTTCTCAACATTTTTGAGGTTGATTTTCAAACGCATGTCTTACATGCTACAGCTACC
Organism: Cryomorphaceae bacterium BACL7 MAG-120322-bin74; assembly: GCA_001438205.1. Taxonomy (GTDB): domain Bacteria; phylum Bacteroidota; class Bacteroidia; order Flavobacteriales; family Schleiferiaceae; genus TMED14. The sequence goes on along the minus strand of LICG01000052.1, from coordinate 120 downwards.
CTCACATTTGAATGCCATGATGCAGATACCCTGCGTTTGGATACCTATGGCCTCGATATTCAAGATGTGCGCCATATGGATGAAGGAATGGGTGAAATTCCTCTGCGCTTTGCCCCCGGG
>LICG01000051.1 GCA_001438205.1 Cryomorphaceae bacterium BACL7 MAG-120322-bin74 | reverse complement strand
CCATTTTTAAGGCCATCCAGGTAGCCCCCACGGATATTTCGGTATTGGTTACCGGAGAGAGTGGTGTGGGTAAGGAAGCCATTCCTAAAATCATTCACCACCTATCTCACCGAAAGCATGCGCCGCTCATAGCGGTCAACTGTGGCGCCATCCCTGAAGGGACCATTGACAGTGAGCTCTTTGGCCATGAAAAGGGGGCTTTTACAGGTGCCGCGGGTGCCCGGAAGGGTTATTTTGAAGAAGCGGACAATGGAACCATCTTCATGGATGAAGTGGGCGAACTTCCCTTAGGCACCCAAGTGCGGTTGCTCAGAGTATTAGAAAGTGGCGAATTTATCCGTGTAGGCAGTTCAAAGGCGCAAAAGGTCAATGTGCGCATGGTCGGGGCGACCAATGCAGATATGCTCGGCAGTGTAGACAAACATGAATTCCGCGAGGATTTGTACTATCGATTAAATACGGTAGAAATTCATCTGCCCCCGTTGCGTGAAAGAAAGGAAGACATCCATTTGTTGTTCCGAAAATTCGCCCAAGATTTTTCACAGAAATACCGCGTACCCGCCGTTCGATTGAACGCTGAAGCGGTGCGTGTGTTGGAAGAATACCGTTGGCCAGGCAACATTCGGCAACTGCGCAATCTTGTGGAACAATTGAGCGTGGTAGAAAGTGACCGCGAACTCGGTGCCGATGTATTGCGGAGCTACATCCCAGAGATTGATCGTTCTAATCTTCCGGCGCGCACAGGTGCCGCGGTTTCACATGCGGAATTCAATACAGAACGCGAGATCCTCTATAAGGTCCTCTTTGATATGCGTTCGGACATTGCCAATCTGAAGCAGGCTGTTCAGTCGATTGCCAAGGGCCACCTGCCAGACCTAAATAGTCCAGCCCCTGTCGCAAATACCCAAACAGGATTGTCCAGGATGGATAGCTTCAATTCAGCATCCGCTGCATCCAATGGGCATCGTCCGCAAGAAAATGAGCGCTATGCGACTGAAATCCTTTCTGAAGAAGAGACATTGGATGTAGAATCCGCGGAGGAAGGCCAGGACCGCCTTTCGCTGCAGGACCTAGAAATCGATATGATCCGCAAAGCGATCGAACGTCACCGCGGAAGACGCAAGGAGGCAGCCGAAGAGTTGGGGATATCAGAACGTACATTATACCGTAAAATCAAACAATTCGATCTAGGATGAGGCACGGGAGAAGCTATTTCATGCCAGGCACATGGATGTTTTTAGCCCTTGTCGTCACCGCTTGTTCTGGCGGGTATTCCTTTACGGGGGGTGATGTGGGCAATGCCAAAACCTTAAGCATTCAACGTTTTGATAACAACGCACCATTAGTGAATCCGAAGCTTTCGCAGCAATTCACAGAGACGTTGCAGCAGGTGATGGTTCGACAAACGCCCCTTTCCTTAGTTCGCGTGGATGGTGATTTAGACTTTAGTGGGGCCATTACAAATTATGAAGTTCGTTCAGAAGCCCCCGGCGCGAATGATCAAGTTGCGCAAAGCCGATTGTCTGTGACCGTTCGCGTCAATTTCGTGAACCATCTGGATGATAGTAAGAACTTTGAACAAGTATTTTCCGTGTATCGAAACTTTCCGTCTACTACAGATTTAACGGCTGTAGAGGATGTTTTGGTCGATGAAATTGTGCAGGAATTGGCCGAAAAGATTTTTAACCGTTCCTTGGTCAACTGGTAATGGCGCTTCAATCTGCTGACATACACGCGTATTTTAAGGAGCATGCTCCGCTGCCGACATCTGCGGTTTTGGCTGATGTGGTCGAGCGATATCCGTATGCCCCGTTAGTACATTTTTTATACTTGCGTGCCCTCCAAGAAGAAGACAGTTATAAGTTTCCTCAGCAATTGCATCGAACCGCTGTTGCGACGATGGACCGGCAAGCATTGCTGGATTGGGCCGAAGCTCCACTAATCCCCGTTGAAGTGCAGGCCGCTGCATGGCAGAAAAAGAGGGAGGAGCAAGTGGCTCAGGTGGCTATGGAAGCGCCTAAAGTGGAGGTTTTGGAGGCGGCATCGGTTGAAGTGCCGAAAGAGGCGAAGTCTTCTGCACCCGAAAAAACATCCGAAGCCCCCGTTACGGAGGTCAAGCCATCGGATGTTTCTGCCCAGGCAGAAAAGGCTGCGCCTACCGGACCCAAAGTGGCAGTCATGCCTAAAAGCAAGGCAGAGCCAACAAAATTGTCTGACATCAATTTGGATAATTTACCTCCGGCTGTGCGCGCCCAAGTGGAGCGAAGCAGAGCAATTCAAGCCAAACTAGGCATAGGCGGGTCGCCTGCAATACAAGCGAAGGCGATGCAACCTATCGTGCCACCCGCGGCTCCTGCGACTGAAGCGGCAAAAGAAGCTGCCCCTGTGATGCCAAAGTTGGTGCCCAAGGAAGAGAAAGTAATGCCGCCGCAAAAGGGGGCACGTACCGAAGAGAAGGGGCCCCTTGTTATTAAAGAAATCCCTAAGCCCTCAGAGGCGGAGCCCGAACTTCAATCCAGCCCGTCACCTACAGTAGACATCATGGCGAAGGAGGCAAAGAAAGACCATGTAGCCAAGACGAAACCTGCTTCACCAAGACCTTTAGCAAAGGCCCCTGTTGAGGATCCGAGCCTTTCCCCATTTGCCAACTTTTTAATGGGTTTAAAGCATGAAACGGTCCAAGTGGAATCAGCCCCTATGAGCGAGCGCGACCCCGCCATGGAGCGTGCTATTTTGGAGCAGTTTTTGGCCCTAAACCCCAAAATAAAGCCTGTGAAGGACAGTTCCTTCAACGACAATATCGCCCTTCGAACCCCTAACGTAAGCGGCTTGGTTACCGAGACGCTTGCCAATCATTATTTTGATCAAGGGATGCGTGAAAAAGCCATTCAAGCTTATGAGATTTTGAAATTGAAAGTTCCCGAGAAAAGTGCCATCTTTGCGGCCCGCATTTCTGAAATGCGTAACGCATAAATTATACGAAATGACATACTTATTCATGTCGCTGATTGCTATCGTCAGCATTTTGTTGATTCTCGTTGTGTTGGTCCAAAACCCTAAAGGCGGCGGCTTAAGCGGTGCCTTTGGAGGATCATCTGCCTCTATGATAGGGGGAGTGAAGCGCACCAATGACTTCTTAGAAAAGGCTACTTGGACCCTTGCTACTGTATTACTAGTTTTGGTGATTGCAGTAAATGTGATCAACCCAAGTCAAGCAACAGAGGGATTGCCAGACTCACAAGTGAATGAAGAAATTGACAACGCGGCGCCAACTTTCCAGGCGCCTATTCAAACCTCTGCTCCAGCAGCAAGCGATTTGCCTGCATCAGCTGAGTAAAGCGGAAAAATTGTCAGCCACAAAATGCCACCTTGTCATCAGGGTGGCATTTTTTTTACCCCCAAGGGGCTTGGCATAGCGTATGCATAGGCATCTGCGGCGGAAGCCATCCAAATCAATACCTAACTCTAAAAAACCATTCAAATGGCAAACTTGACTATCAAGCCGCTTGCAGACCGGGTGATCGTCGAACCCGCTGCTGCGGAAACGACGACTTCTTCGGGTATCATCATTCCCGATACGGCGCAAGAAAAGCCCCAAAAGGGAATTGTTGTTGCAGTGGGCAATGGCAAGAAGGATGAGCCCATGACCGTAGGGGTGGGCGACACTGTATTGTACGGCAAATATGCTGGTACGGAATTTAAGTATGAAGGTTCAGACTTTCTCATCATGCGTGAGTCTGATATTCTCGCCATTATTTAACATTTAAAATCTAGTACGAATGAGTGCAAAAGACATAAAATTTAACGTTTCTGCCCGTGACGGCTTGCGCGCCGGCGTAGATGCCCTGGCAAATGCGGTAAAGGTGACATTAGGCCCAAAGGGACGCAATGTGATCATTGAGAGATCATTTGGGCCCCCTATCGTGACCAAAGACGGTGTAACCGTGGCTAAAGAGATCCAGTTGGAGGACAGGATCCAAAACTTGGGTGCGCAAATGGTGAAGGAAGTGGCCTCTAAAACAGCGGATGTAGCAGGGGATGGAACGACGACCGCCACGGTTTTGGCACAAGCTATTGTCAACCATGGTCACCGAAATGTAGCGGCAGGGGCCAATCCTATGGACTTAAAGCGTGGTATTGACAAGGCTGTCACCGCGATCGTAAGTGAACTGAAGGCTATGGCCCATGAAGTAGGTGACAACAATCAGAAGATTGAACAAGTTGCTTCTATCTCCGCGAACAATGACCCAGCTATTGGCGCGCTGATTGCTGAAGCGATGGAAAAAGTCAAGAAGGAAGGTGTTATCACCGTAGAAGAAGCCAAAGGCACAGAGACCTATGTAGACGTGGTGGAAGGTATGCAGTTTGACCGCGGTTATCTGTCGGCCTATTTTGTGACCAACACCGAGAAAATGGTCGCTGATGTCGAGCATCCTTTTATTCTGATTTATGACAAAAAAATCAGCACGATGAAGGAGTTGCTTCCAATCCTTGAGCCTGTGGCACAAACAGGGAAGCCATTGGTGATCATTGCAGAAGATGTCGACGGTGAGGCTTTGGGTACCCTGGTGGTAAACAAGATTCGCGGAGCATTGAAGGTTGCTGCTGTGAAGGCGCCAGGATTTGGAGACCGTCGCAAAGCCATGTTGGAAGATATTGCCATCCTTACGGGCGGCACAGTGATCAGTGAGGAGCGTGGCTTCAAATTGGAGAATGCTACATTAGACATGCTCGGAACTGCGGAGAAAGTGTCCATTGACAAGGACAATACGGTGATTGTCAATGGCGCAGGTAGTGCCGAAGCCATTGCAGCACGTGTAGGTCAAATCAAATCTCAAATCGAAACGACCACCAGTGATTACGACCGAGAGAAGCTCCAAGAGCGTTTGGCAAAGTTGGCTGGTGGCGTAGCCGTACTTTATGTCGGGGCTGCCTCTGAGGTCGAGATGAAAGAGAAGAAGGACCGCGTAGAGGATGCTTTGGCAGCGACCCGAGCAGCCATTGAAGAAGGCATTGTTCCAGGGGGCGGTGTGGCATTGGTTCGCGCTAGCCATGTGCTTGAATTCATGGAAGGCGCAAACATTGATGAAACGACCGGCATTAAAATCATTGCGCGCGCTATCGAAGAGCCCCTTCGTCAGATTGTGGAAAATGCAGGCCTTGAAGGTTCTGTCATTGTGGCAAAGGTGAAGGAAGGCAAAGATGACTTTGGCTTTAATGCAAAGACGGATGAGTATTGCAGTATGTATGAAGCAGGCATCATTGATCCTACTAAGGTGACACGTGTTGCACTGGAAAATGCGGCTTCCGTTGCTTCCTTGCTCCTAACAACCGAAGTAACCATTGTTGAAATTCCTAAAAAGGATTCGTCTGCGATGCCTCCAATGGATGGTGGCATGGGCGGCATGATGTAATGCCCGAAAGGCAATGCCTTGAATTGAAACCAAGAAAGAAAAAGCGCCCGGCCCTTGTAAAAAGAGCCGGGTTTTTTCTTTGTTACAAGGGTACTTGGCCTAGACTTATATAGTACAAGAGGGCGCCCCCGAGTGGTAAAAAGAGGTTATCTAGCCCATAAGCGAGATAGGCCTCTAGCGTTGTCAGCAATAATAATCCTACCAAGAAAGTTAGGGATAGCGGTAAACCAAAAAGGAGGCCCAGCATGATGCAGGCGGCATAAAAACGAAGGTCGTGTTTTATGGGACCAAATCTTTGGACAATCTCCGTAAAAGTCTTCGCTAAATAACGGAAAATCTTGCTTGACCGTTGTACATTTGCCTCCTTCCTGTCCGAGTGGTGAAATAGGTAGACACGAGGGACTTAAAATCCCTTCTTCAGTGATGGAGGTGCGGGTTCGATTCCCGCCTCGGGCACAAAAAGCCTCAAGCTTCGCTTGGGGCTTTTTGTTTATGAATATCAAGCCATTAGGCGAGAATCAAGCTCTGGAGATTCGTCCGATTAATCGACTCAAATGTACAAATATTCAGTGTAGAAAGTTTAATTCTTGGACTCGTTTTTGGACTCGTTTGGGGGTTCTGGACTCGTTTCCGGACTCGTTTTGCCAAAAAGCATGAGAGCGCTTAAAACCACTATGGCAGGTTTCAGCCCTTGAAGAGATGCAGCCGTTCAGCAATCTCAAACAACTTCAAGCGTAGCATCTTACTAAAGACTGGGCATATCCTCTTCTTTCAAATCAGAGACTTCTAAAACACAAAGCCCCTTCCGAAGAAGAGGCTCTTTGTGTTTTATGTATCAAGTAGTTCTAATGCCTGTTAAATGCAACCAGAACCTAATTTGACTAGACTACTACCAGATATTATAAAGTTTGCTTTACCACCATCACATTCAAATGTAATTGGAGTGACTAACTCGTTTCCGAAATTCAAATCGACTCTAAGTGTATCATTAATAAAGGTGTAATTATTAGTTCCTGGTATTGCGTTTGTATCTCCCGCTTGAAAAGTATTATAGAGCGAATCACAATTACCAGTTGTACAATAATAAGTATATAGTAAACCAT
>LICG01000050.1 GCA_001438205.1 Cryomorphaceae bacterium BACL7 MAG-120322-bin74 | reverse complement strand
CCGCCTCGTGTTTGCGAGGCGGCCTTCCGTTTTTTATTTGACTTCGTTTATTGCGTCAACAATGTCACATTACCCGTTAATTCAACGTGGGCACTGTTGGGGTTGTCATCCAAACGAAGGATGTAGAAGTATACGCCATCGGCCAATCGATTGCCGCGGTTATCCTCCCCTTTCCATGGCATGGCATTGTCGTAGGCTGTATTTTCATAGACCACTTTACCAAAACGGTTCATGATTTTGAGATAGCGGTTAGATGAGTAGCTCATAGCGCCTTGAATACGGAAACCATCATTCACACCATCGCCGTTTGGTGTTACCACGTTCGGAACAATGACCGTATCAATGGGCGGAATGGGGGGGACTGGCTCACCAAATTCAATCCAGTTTGAATACGCAGTGTCCTGCAACCGATTAGGGTTGTGCGTGCGTGCGCGGATTGAATATTCACCTGGAGGTAAGTTGGGGTACTCAACCGTCACAAAGGTGTCAAGCTGAGTAGAGCCATAATCTTCCCATATGAACACACCCGCTTGACCCGGAATACCGCGTCCAAACTCCACTTGATACATGGGGCTACTCCAGCCATTATAATTGGTCCATTGCGTTGGGATTGAAGCCGTATTGCTCATGTCGCCACGCAACCAAATGCTCTTAACCACATTGGTGGGTGGTTGCTGCAAGCCATTTATGATAGCTTCAACATAGTATCGATAGGATTTAGCATCTACATCAGGACTACCTAGTGAATTGTCAATCCAATCACGTTGAGCAGAGTCAGACAAAGAGGTGGCTTGATTCCAGTTTGCACCGCCATCGCCAGAACGCCAAATTCGGAAGTTGTTAAAGAGGTAGGAGGGGAAGGTGGCGGGATCAATTTTCCAATAAATATGCGGGCGCTTGTCCTGATCAATGGACACATTCGTCAATTGCATATCGAGGTTGACACAATCATTCACGAGCAGGACAATCGTGTCAAATTCATTCATGTCTTTTCCGCACTTGTTCAAAAGAGTATTGCCGTCATTGCCCATTTTAGAATACAAGAAGTACTCCCCATTCATCGACAGTGGCTTAAACAACTTGACACGCAAGGAATCTGTTTCGCCATTGACATTACAGAATGGAATCAGTTTTTCAATCGGAATAGGTTGGCCGTTGGGTGCCGTCAGGCGGAAGTCCGATCCATCAGGAGAAATAGAGACACATTCCACAGAAAGCGTGAAGTATAGCATCACCGTAGAGTCCAAACATTTGTACTCAACTTGTTGCTTCCCATCAGGCCGAAGCGTTACCCCAGGTGCATTTTGATCCAACTTTACCCCTTGGTTGACAATCGGGTTACAGTTTGCCGCAACGGAAACCTGAATTTCTCGGTTAGATGAACCTACTTTTTCCCAGAACAAATAGGTCGAGTCAAATCGATATTCATTGACGCGAATAGCAATCACGGAGGTCTCCTGGGTGGTTGCCATAAAGGTGATGTTCCCCGATTGAGGATCTAAACTAAATGGGGACAATGGATCCGTATGGATCGGTTGTAAATACGTGAAGGTTGCTGCGTAAGGAACACTCGTTGGCGTACCTGCCAAGTCACGTGCAGGAATTAATTCATAATTGATCGAATCGCCGTCTTTCTCGTAGGCGTTCTGCAAATAGTTGATGTAGCCACCCGTACAGATGTAGCTCAAAGGCGTAGAGACAAACTGTGGTGCTGAGTTGTACCCAAGTGTATTGTTCAATTCTGCTTCAAAATAGAAGCCCACGCCACTAGAATTTGCAATGCCTGTCACCCCAAAAGGTCGGCAGCAAGAAGTCCAGTACATCTTGTAATCATTACAGGTTTGCGTAAGCGTAATATACCCCACAAAAATGTTGACCATTGGGCTAAAAAATGAACCTGAAGTTCCCTGAGGGATGCAATCATAGGCACCAAGGCTTGCAGCGCTAAATTCAGGCTGAGAAAGGCTACAAGTGACCGACGTGTTGATGTTACAACTGGCAGAAACAATGTTTACAAAGGCAGTAGTACCCAGACCCACACCTGTTTGCTCGCGGTAAATCACCACTTTCACACGGTATTGACCCGTTACACCCGTCGAATCTCCGACATATTTGTATTGGATATCCCCACCTAAAATATGGGAGGCTTCGGCCTGAAAAGGCAAAAGGAGTGCGCCAAATAAGAAGGCAAGGAGGAAATGTTTCATAACAGCGTATTTTTTTCAGCATTACGAAAATAGGGGAAAGCAACAGATTAACCCCCCAAATTCAACGAAAGTCTACCATAATTGATTGAACGACCGACTCAAAGCGTTTTGCGCAAACGCGCCACAGGAATTCCCAGCTGTTCCCTGTACTTTGCCACCGTCCTGCGAGCAATAGGGTACCCTTTGTCTTTGAGCAATTTGGCCAGGGCGTCATCGGTCAGTGGGTCACGAGAATCTTCCTCCCCCAAGCTGTCTTCAAGAATCTTCTTGATCTCGCGTGTACTAACCTCCTCGCCCTCTGCATTGAGCATGGATTCACTGAAGAACATCTTAATCAAAAAGGTGCCAAAAGGCGTTTGAACATATTTATTGCTCGCTACGCGGCTGATCGTAGAAATATCCATACCTACTTCATCCGCAATGTCTTTTAAGATCATCGGTTTTAGCTTGCGGTCATCTCCCGTTAAAAAGTACTCCTCCTGAAAGCGCATGATCGCCGACATGGTGATAATCAAGGTTTGCTGCCGCTGCTTAATGGCATCAATAAACCACCTGGCTGCATCTAGTTTTTGCTTTACAAAACTGAAGGCTTCTTTTTCTTGTTCTGATCCGAATTGTTTTGCCTTTTTATAATGTTGGAGCATGTCTTTGTACTCGCGTGACACATTCAATTCAGGGGCATTTCGACCGTTGAGACGCAGTTCTAACTGATCATCCACCACTTGAATCGTGTAATCAGGAATAATGGTCTGCGTAGCATGCGAACCCGTTTCAGCCGTGTGACCTGGTTTTGGATTCAACCGGCCGATTTCTTCCAACGATGCTTTCAGCGCTTCTTCGGTGATATCTAACTGCGTCACCATTTTACTGTAATGCCGCTTGGCTAGGGCATCAAAGTGATCTTCCACAATAGCTATACAGAGAAGGGTCTGCGGGGTCTGCGGCCTTAGTCTTAACTGTAACATGAGGCATTCTTTCAAATCCCGTGCCCCCACCCCTGCAGGTTCCATACTTTGAATGATTTTCAATGCCTCTTCTAGCTCTGTTACTTCAATAAAGATGCCCAATGAAAAAGCTAAATCATCCACAATGTCAGCCAACTCTCGGCGCAGATAGCCGTCATCTTCCAACGTGCCAATTAGGTATTTACAAAGCGCCTCTTTTTGCGGGGATATGGAACGCATGGACAATTGCTCTTGCAAGAGGTCACTCATGTCCTTTCCTACCACTATGGGCGACTCAAAAGACTCGTCGTCAACCGAATAGTTATTTGCTTGGAGCTTGTAGTCCGGGACATCATCATCACTCAGATAATCATCCATGGGGTCATATTCCAGCTCTTTGGCGCCCTCTTCTTCCCATTCATTGCTCAGCTCATCCGCGGTCTCTTGTTCCTCATTTCCTTCCTCAAGGGCTGGATTGATTTCCATTTCCTCTTGGATACGCTCTTCCAATGCCTGCGTCGGCAACTGAATCAGCTTCATGAGCTGAATCTGCTGTGGCGACAGCTTTTGCTGTAGGCGTTGGCTTAGGGACTGCTTGAGCATGGTGATCAGAATTCTGCGTTACCTGGTGTTCTTGGGAAGGGGATCACGTCCCGAATATTGCCCATCCCTGTCACAAATTGCACCATGCGTTCAAAGCCAAGGCCGAAACCACTATGCACACAGGTTCCATATTTGCGCGTATCGAGGTACCAATCCAAATGGGAAGGATCAATGCCCACCGCCTTCATCTTTTCCACTAGGACATCATGGCGCTCTTCACGTTGACTTCCGCCCACCATTTCACCAATACCTGGAAAGAGAACATCCATGGCCCGAACCGTCTTGCCATCTTCATTGAGACGCATATAGAAGGCTTTGATTTTGGCGGGGTAGTCAAATAGAATAACAGGTGATTTGAAATGCTTTTCCACCAAGAAACGCTCATGCTCTGATTGCAAATCTGCGCCCCATTCCTCAATAGGATATTTGAATTGACCTTTTTTATTGGGCTTAGAATTCTTTAGGATGTCAATCGCCTCTGTGTACGTGCAGCGAACAAATGGGTTTTCTACGACAAATTGTAGTTTTTCTATCAAGCCTTGTTCACTTCTTTGCTGCTGAGGCTTGCCTTGCTCTTCTTGGGTAAAACGTTGATCTAAGAAGGCTAGATCCTCTTTGCATCTGTCCAAAACGGCCTGAATAATCGCCTTACAAAAGGCCTCGGCAAGATCCATGTTGTCTTGCAAATCATGAAAGGCCATTTCGGGTTCAATCATCCAAAACTCGCTCAAGTGACGTGTAGTATTGGAGTTCTCCGCGCGGAAGGTTGGGCCAAATGTGTAAATTTTCCCAAGCCCCATGGCGCCAAGTTCCCCTTCCAATTGCCCACTCACGGTCAAGTTGGTCGGTTTCTCAAAAAAGTCTTTAGAAAAATCGGTTTCGCCCGAATCCGTCTTGGGTGCCCCGTCTGCAGGAAGCGTCGTTACGCGAAACAGCTCCCCAGCCCCTTCTGCGTCACTTGAGGTGATGATAGGTGTATGGAGATAGACGAAGCCTTGATCGTTAAAAAATTCGTGTACCGCAAATGCAGCCGTATGGCGCACGCGCATAACGGCGCCAAATGTGTTGGTCCGCATGCGGAGATGGGCAATTTCACGCAGAAACTCAAGGGAGTGGCGTTTCGGCTGCAATGGAAAACTGTCGGTAGGGCAATCCCCCAAAACTTCGAGCTTCTTCACCATGATTTCCACTGCTTGTCCGCTGCCTTGGCTCGCCACAACTTCTCCCGTAACAGAAATACTTGCGCCCGTTGTAACACGTTTGAGTAACACCTCAGAAAAGGATTCAAAATCCACAACACATTGAACATTGCCTTGACAGCTTCCGTCATTCAGGGCAATGAAGCGATTGGAGCGAAAGGTGCGAACCCATCCTTTGACTTCTAATGTGCTTCCAATATTTTGTTGACGCAATACGTCCGAAATGGTGGCAGTTGGCATGATGTATGATGCAAAAGGTGAATTCTCATTGCAAAAATGGGTAAAATTCCTCATTATCAATAGGTTTTTTGAAGTATTTCATTGTGCCTGAGGCCTTTTTCTTCGACATTTTTTACGTCCATGGAAACATTTAGTGACATAAAACGTTTCCTATGTGTAAGATTATTGCGTCCTTTGCCGGCCGAATGCCCCCCTATGGAAATAGATCCCCGACATACCATCCTGACCCGCGCTATGGGTCTCTTCCAAAAGTTCGGCTTACGTGCCGTGACGATGGATGATGTAAGCAAAGAATTGGCCATGAGCAAAAAAACGCTCTACATCTACTTCAGCAACAAAACAGACTTAGTAGATCAGGCAGTTAAATTTCTATTTGCGCACAAAAGCAAACAGTTTATTGACCAAGCCAGTCTGCATGAGAATGCGGTTGATGAGCTTTTTGAGGTGCAGCGCATTCAAGAAGAAGTACTCAAGAACTACGGAATAAGAATGCTCTTTTCATTGCGGAAATATCATCCCGAGACCTATGAATGGATGATGACGGCAAGACGCAATATGATGATTGAAGCCACCACAGCCAATTTACAGCGTGGTATAGCGCAAAAGCTTTACCGTGAGGATTTATCGATTAAAGACGTTGCACTCATTCGATATAACACCATGGTTGGCATTATGGAAGACCCGCTTTTAGGGGATGACCCTGCCCCACGGGGCGCATTGCTTCATTACAGTTTGCTCCTCCATATCCGGGCCATTGCTTCGGCACAAGGCCTTGTCTATTTACAAGAATTTCAACAACACAAAACCCTATGAGAACATCGTTCTTTCTGCTTGCCATGATCGCCAGCCTAGGCTCAGCCTTTGGGCAATCGATGCCCTTAAGCCTGGATCAGGCCATTGAGTATGCGCAAACCCACAATGCGCAGGTACGCGTTCAGTCTCTCGAACGTAAGGTGGCCGAAAAAGTCTTACTTCAGAACATCGCTTTGGGACTTCCTTCCGTGCAAATGGGGGGCAACTATACAGACAATATTGCCTTACCTGCGCAATTCTTTGATATCAACCAAGATGGTGTCATTGACAAATTGCAGTTTGGTACGCGCTACAACGCTGTAGGCAACCTAGCGGTGAGCCAATTGGTGTTTGACGGGTCCTATGTGGTTGCCGTTTTAGCCACCCAAGTCCTCCGAGACATGGCCGATGGGAACTATGAAAAAGCCTTGATCACCACCCGAGAACAAGTGGCGCAAGCGTACCATTTACGTGTCATTTTAGGCGAAAATCACACGGCATTGCAGGCAACGTTGGATCACACCTCCTTAACGCTCAAAAACATGCAAGCGATGAAGGCGGAAGGTTTTATGGCGTCAGAAGATGTGGACCAATTGGCCATCGTCTATCACAATGTAGAAGCCAATTTAGCCAACCTAGAAAATCAAATGAATCTATCAGAGCAATTACTCAAGCTCCAATGTGGCTTATCTCCTGAAGTTGTTCTCACCTTGAGCACCCCCTTGGAGGATCTTTTGGTTTTTGCCAACGGCGGACAATCCCTTTTGGATAGCCCCTTCTATGTTCAAAAGCACATTGATTACCGTCAATTAGAAATCAACCGCAAGGGTCAATACCTCAATCTTCAAAACGAGAAGATGCAGTTTCTACCTAAGCTTTATGCGGGTTATTCCTTTAACCGACAGTATGTGAGCCAAGATGCCAATGTCTTCAACCCCGATGGTACCTCTGCGAACAACACCAACTTCCAATCATGGAATCTATCTGCCCAGGTCCCTGTCTTCAGTTCTGGTCGAAAAATTGCGCGTGTACAGGAGCAAAAAATCAAACTACAAGAACTCGACATCCTTCTTGACAATACTGCCAATGCGCTCGCCCTGCAGCACTATCAAGCGCAATCCGAGTATGCCAATGCGCTGAAAGTATATCGAATTCAAACACAAAATGTAGCCTTAGCAAAGCGCGTTATGTCCAACACCGAAATACGCTTGACAGAGGGCATGGCGTCTTCTATGGACTATGCGCAAGCTTCCGCACAATATCAGCAAAGCGTTGCCGCTATGCTGCAGGCAGCTAACAATGCGTTAAATAAACGTGTTGCCTTAGAAAAATCTCTCGGTCACTATAATCTGAACAATCTCGATTAATCTCCCATCATGAAAAACCTTTCTACTCTTTTCATTTCGGCTGCCTTGG
>LICG01000049.1 GCA_001438205.1 Cryomorphaceae bacterium BACL7 MAG-120322-bin74 | reverse complement strand
TTGGGCAAGGCATCCTCCCACGTTTGGATTTGAAGCGCTAATTCAGATTCGGGCACACCTTGCACCACAAAATAGCGGTGCACGTGCGCATCTGATTGCATCTTGTCCATCAAGGGCAAAACGCCATCCTCCATAATGCGCTTCATTTCATAGGGCACTCCGGGCATGGACACGACACGTCGCCCAGACTCTTCCCACATCATGCCTTGTGCCGTCCCAACCGCGTTATGCAGGATGGTCGCTTTTGATGGCAATTCCGCCTGCGGCCGATTCAACGAATTGGGCACCCGACCCATTGTCGCGAACAATGCCTCAATATGCGCATAGACTTCTGGGCGATACGTTAAAGTGTCATGAAAATAGTCCGTCAGCACATGTTTGGTGAGATCGTCTTTGGTCGGCCCCAATCCTCCTGTGACAAAAACCCATGCTGAATTTGCCGCATCAAGGGCTGCTACGATATCCTCGGGCTTGTCCGACACGGACGTCACGCGACAAACCTCCACCCCTCGTTCAGTTAAACGCTGCCCAAGCCATGCCGAATTGGTATCAAGGGTTTGACCAAGAAGGATTTCTGTTCCAATCGTAATGATTTCGGCGCGCATGAAGCAAAGATAGTAAGGCATACCCGGGCTTTTTGCGTAGATTTCCCTACTCAAAATGGAATCCTTGATCACATGAAAATTGAAATCCAAATAGAATGCCATAGCACACACCAAGGTCTAGAGGTAAAAGACAAACAACTTTTGGAAGCGGCCATTACACGACTCGGCACCGGCCATGCACCTTATTCTAATTTTCACGTCAGCGTGGCGGTTCGGACCCGCTCTGGCCAAGTGTTTATTGGCACCAATCAAGAGAATGCCTCCTTTCCTGTCGGCATTTGCGCAGAACGCGTGGCCATCAGTGTGGCGAATATGCAAGCACCCGGCGAGGCCCTCGATGCACTCGCCGTTGTATACCGAGACCCAAGCGGATTACACAAAACGCCCTTGGCTCCCTGCGGGATGTGCCGTCAAGCGATGCGAGAACAGTCTTTTCGCCAGCATACGCCCATGCGTCTTTTGATGGGACATGAGGACGGTGCAACCTGGATCTGTGAAAGTGCAGATGCATTGTTGCCGCTTTCGTTCACCTTACGTGAGCCCGCATAGAAATAACGCCTTCATTCGCCTGTTGAGGCCTCTTCCAGCAAGTCCAAATAGCCTTCACGTGAAATCTCTTGAACCTGGCTCACGCGATTTTCTTTGCTGTGTACCTAGGAAGTAGCGCTGCTGATCCCCCTCTCCTTGGATTCTCATGCGCAAATCTGCATCCCCATCAATGAACTGTGGGAAATAGTATGTAAACATCTCCCTGGCGGCCCCTGTTTATAAAGCTTTGTAGGGGATAAAAACCATTTCTCCTCCGGAAACTCCTCCGAGTGTTTGGTATAGATTGACCTCTACATCACGATTGTCATCTACACGATGCCCAATTGCCCCTTGTCTGTTGTGTCAATGGAATAATACCCCCGGGTGCCTCCCCGTGAGGTACCATAGGCTTTTTGAATCGCTTTCTATTGCCCTTTATTCAAGGCGTACACATGGATCGTTGTTATTCTGCGTTCGCCATAATCACGGGGAATAAACTCCAATTTGGCCTTGATCACCACCGGTACGCGACCTGAAAGACATTTGGTTCTAACGGCAGAAATGACGGGGACATAGACCAAAGACCGACAGAATCTTACCTACATAATTTGTAGGGCTACTGTGCTAGGTTGGCGTCCATATTTTGACCCCAAAGGAGAACGAAGAAAAAAGGAAAAGAAACCGTCATCCATTGTTTCTTGTCGTAAAAGTATCCAAGAAAAGTGCATATTTGGGGCCTGTCATGCTTGAAATCTGCGCCTTTCACCTCGAAGATTGTTTTACAGCTGTGCACGCAGGCGCACAACGCTTGGAGGTTTGCACACATTATACCGAGGGAGGGCTCACCCCACCGACGGAATGGATCTTTGCTCTAAAACACAGTGTACATGTCCCCTTGGTGGCCATGGTGCGACCTAGGGGTGGGGATTTCCACTATTCTTCAGAGGAATGGACCACGATGAAGCGTCAAGCAGAAGGGCTGCGTCAAGCAGGCGCCCATGCACTTGTTTTCGGGGGACTGAATCAGCATAGTTCTCTAGATATTGAGGCAAACAAGGCTTTGATGAAAACCGTCGGCCTTCCTGCAGTGCTGCACCGCGCATTTGACGAGATCCCTGACCCTCTCCAGGGGGTACGCGATGCCATACAAGCTGGATTTTGCCGCATCCTTACCAGCTGGGGACAGAAGGACCCTGAGACCTTCAAAAAAATCCAAAAGATGGCGGGCATGCAGATAGAGATCTTGCCCGGCGGGGGCATCCGTTCAACCAATGTTGCACGCTATGTAGATATGGGATGCACCCAAATACACAGTTCTGCCATCACGGGCCCCAAGCAGCGCGTAGATCAAATCGAAATTCAGGCCCTGCTAGCCCAGATGTCTGACAAGTAATGCCAGAAGGTGTTACGTTGGTAAAAGTGCAGGCGCATCCAATAAAACAGGCTCCTCGCCTTCTCCTCGTGCAACCGCATATTGAAACCCTGGGCGCAAGGCATACCCCCCTACTTCGCCACGCTTGTTCAGTGCAATAAAACCAATTTGGGTATCCTGAATCCCAGCTTCGCGCCGTTGAAAGAAGTCGTAAATCTTGCGCACTGCACGCTCACAGGCTTCCTGAGGGCTGAAGCCCTTTTCCATTTCGGCCACCACCCGGTAAGAGCCGACAACGCGTATGACTTCTTCCCCATGACCTGTGGCGGTGGCAGCGCCCACCTCCCCATCTACATAAAGACCCGCGCCAATGATCGGGCTATCCCCTATTCGTCCGCGCATTTTGAAGGCCATCCCACTCGTGGTGCACATACCTGCCAATTGACCTGCCATATCCATTGATAGTTGGCCGATGGTATCATGATTTTCCACATTGACCACGGGGCTGTATTCCGCCTTTTCTTTCCATTTTTCCCATTCTGCAATGGAAGCGGGAACGCGGAGATCCTGTAGCGGAAATCCCATTTCTTGGGCAAATTGACGTGCGCCCTCTCCAACCAACATAACATGGGGTGTTTTTTCCATCACAGCCCGGGCAAGGGAACTCACATGGACCACATCCTCTACGCCTGCAACGGAACCAATATTACCTAAATGGTCCATGCAACAAGCATCTAACGTCACATGCCCATCACGGTCAGGACGCCCTCCTAGGCCAACCGAACGTTCGTTAGGGTCTGCTTCGCAAATCTTTACGCCTGCTTCTGTCGCATCTAAAGCAGAACCCTTATTGGAAAGGATTCTCATCGCCTCCGCCGTGGTCTGAAGGCCAAATCGCCACGTAGCAATAGACACGGGCACCAAAGGCTCGTGGGTCTTTTTTGCTGAAGAAGCCTTGATAAAGGGGTTGGCAAGACTAGGAACCACAGCCGTTGCTGCCGCTACACCGGTCACTACTTTAAGAAAATCACTACGCTTCATTTTATGCTTATTGTGGGTTTCTATTGTTCGGTTTTTTGGGATTCAAACACATACTCTGCATACGCCCAGCCCATCGCTTCCAATCGCCGTATATGCTGTTGCATGGCGGCCATAAAGGCAGCATCCTCCCCAGGTCGCTTTTTGCCTAGCCATAGCTTTTCGGCCAAAGCCGAAGCACGTGGTTGGACCATATGTTCAATGTGGTCGGAGGTTTCCATGTATTCTGTCCACACATTGGCCTGTGCCCCTATGACAAAACGCTGGTAGGGCTCTGGTACGCCAGGGTCACCTTGATAAGGATGGTAGGCATAGACATCCAACAAGGTGTTAAACCCGCCTATGGCGACTGGCTCTTTGGAAGGATCAAACTGATAATGATCAAAATACAGGGGCTTACCCGGTGTCATGACTACCTCATGTCCCATGCGTGCGGCTTGAACACCCCCCGCCGTTCCCCGCCAAGACATGACCGCGGCATTCGGAGCTAATCCCCCTTCAAGAATCTCGTCCCAACCGATGATGTTTCGTCCATGGGCATTGAGGTAGCGTTCCATCCGGGTAATAAAATAGGATTGCAAACCGTGTACGTCCGCGATGTGATTGCGTTGCATTTCACTTTGGCATTTTGAGCATGCTTCCCAACGGGTTTTGGGGCATTCATCTCCGCCAATATGGATGATTTCTGAAGGGAAAATATCCATGATTTCATCCAGAACCCCTTCCAAGAAGGTATAAACCTCTGGGTTGCCAGCACAATACACATCGTCAAAGACGCCCCAACCTGATGCAACCGAAAAAGGGCCCCCTGTGCACGAAAGTTCGGGATATGCCGCAAGCGCGGCCAAGGAATGGCCGGGCATTTCTATTTCGGGAATGACCCTTATCCCAAGCTTTGCCGCGTAGTCTACAATATGACGCGCCTCTTCCTGCGTATAAAATCCACCATGCCGCGTGCTGTCAAAACGTTGCTCTGCATAGGGGCCTGTCTGCGAGGCGTTGCGCCAAGCTCCGATTTCTGTCAAACGTGGGTACTTTTTGATTTCAATTCGCCAGCCTTGGTCTTCTGTCAAGTGCCAATGGAAGCGGTTGAACTTGTGCAAGGCTAAGTTGTCGATGTATTTCTCTATAAACTCTACCGGCATGAAGTGACGACACACGTCTAAGTGCATTCCCCGGTAACGAAATGCGGGCGCGTCCTCAATATGGATGGATGGAAGGGCAAAAAATGGCGTAATCCTCGCACCCTTTACGGAGGGCCAATGAGCCACTGGCACAAGCTGCTTCAGCGTAGCAAATACCGCATGTATACCCGCAGAGGACGCAACCTTGACCACGGCTGAATCCGGATAGACATCGATGACATATCCTTCTGGGGCGATGGCCTCGCCTTCCGTCATCCTAAAGACAAAAGGAAAACCATCATCGCGGACATTCCATTCGGATGTTTCAGCATAATCGGACAAGCGGATATTTTGAAAGTCTACTGGCCCATCAATGACAGCCTGTTGTCCTTCTGCAAGTATTTCGATCAAAACCGGCTGAGGCACGAGGGTGCTAGGGTCCACCGACGGCGTGATAAAGGTTGATTGACACGCAGTCAAAGAAAAAAGGCCGAGAAGACTGACTAGATATTTCATCACATTCAAGCGTTTCCCCCGAATGTACGCATGAACCGGCTTTAGAAGCTGTACTTCAAAGCTGCTTGCACATTTCGCCCCGGTGCATTGATGCCACTAGCAAAAGTCCTGTATTGAGTGTCCAAAATATTGTATACGGCTAGCTGCGCCACAATTCCATCAACCAGTTTGCCCGACATCGTCGCATTCCAGGTAATCCATGCAGGCATACCTTCAGGGGTAGCATATCGCTCATTGTCTTCCCCATTCCTTTGATACTGTTCGATGCGCTTCCAACCATTTCCCAAGCCAAAAAAGGCAGCGCTCATACCCTTGAACTTCCACTCAAGCGAAAGGCGCCCTGTAGTGGGAGGAATGTGGTCCAGGTTGCCTTCCTGGGGGAAGCCAATTTGTCCCTGCACTCCTTGAATTTGCGCTACTAATCGCCATGGTGCAGCTAGACGCAGGGTTGTTTTTAATGAATAGCCCATAATCACAGCACGCTGAACATTTTGCTGTGCATATACACCCGACAAAGTCCCATCGTAATACACAGAATCTTGCCCATCTAGGCGAAAGGGTTGAACCATTAAGGCATCAGTCAAAGAAGTACTGTAGATATTCCACTCAATGCTATGTCCGGCACCTAGCAAACGAATATTTCCCAACTCAGCCGTCAAGGCTTGCTCGGGGCGCAAGTCAGGATTGGGTATAATCAACATGCCGGGAGAGGCTTCAAATACTTTGGCCACATCATCAATGTTCGGCACTCGATAGGCCGTGGATAGCGCTACGGAATATTTATTCACTTTCGTCGGCGTATAAATCACCCCTATACTACCAGATGCAACCGGCATTCTTTGGTAGATGAAATCAAAGGGGAAAGGAAAGAAGGTCTTATCTGTGAATTCGCTATACAGAACAGAATTCCCTACTCGAAACCCCTCAGTTAGCGTGAATTGGGGGGTGATTTGATTGATATGCGTCACAAAAGCAGCCAAGGAATACATCTCATTGCGCCCGCCTGGATAGCGTGCGTCTATATCAAACGCCAAAGCAGGATTGTCTATATCGGATTTAACCGCTCTAGAACGAACAGATTGAAACCATCCATCCACCCCGACACGAAGGGTATTGTGTCCCCAACGTTTCATCGCATCAGAATTAAATCCGTTGACTATGACATTTTCCTTCCGCACTTCACGCATGGGCGTATCAAACTTGCGGGTGATTCGACTCTCCTCAATATTTTGGTGATAGAGTGCAAATGAAACCCCATCAAAACCCAAAAGATGCAGGGCCTCCCACTTGTAGCTCGCCATCATTCTCTTTTGAGGGCCATAATGCCATTCAGCATACTTTAAGTCGCCCGTTGATGTAGCATCGGTCAAGCGATCATACCGTGGCACATAACTAGAGGTAGAAGCTTGAATATTTAGGGTGTTTCTTCTATCATTTCTTTTGCGATAAACCATTTTTTGAACCCAATCCATTTGGGTATACCCACTCCCTTTTTGCACCCAAGGCATAGAATTATGGACCAAGGAATCACCGCTTCCTGTATGCAGCACATAGGATTGACGTTGTCCGTAAAGCGATCCATAGTAAGGATTTACTCTCTTACCACCGCGCAAATCACCAAAGGTGGATGACGTGACTGAAGTGTAAAAGCCCCAGCGCAGGGAGGCTGTCATCAGCTCAGCATGCTGCACCCAGCTCTGATTAACCGTAGAATATTTGGAATACACTTGGCCATTTGCTTTTCGGCCATCCAAACTGAAGAGCGGTGTTTTGGTAAAAAAGTGAACCACCCCCCCCATGGCGTCACTTCCGTAGGCATTAGATGTGGGACCAAATGCAACTTCTATGCGTTCCAAGGCTAATGGGTCTACCGTGATAGCATTTTGCAAATGACCAGACCGGTAGATGAGGTTATTCATGCGAACGCCATCTACAACTAACAATACGCGATTTGCTTCCATACCTCTTAGGATAATGGACCCGCCTCCTTGTTGGCTTTTCTGGATATTGATCCCATTTTGCGTAGACAAAACATCAGCGGTCGTAGACGCCATACTTTGTTCAATTGCCTGGTGTGGGATGACAGATATTTCTTGGATGACCATGTTTTTGCGTTCTACCGAACGATAGGCGGACACGACCACTTCATCCAAAGGATTATACAAACTATCCGGACCGGTATTTGCAGATTTTTGTAGGGATTCCTTTTCGGAATGATACCTGGAGGCGTAGACATTCACCCCCTGCCCACAGACCCTCAAGGTGGGGTAAAAAAGAAGCAACGCAATGCCAAAGCTCTTCAAGGACATAGATACATGAATTCAATCTGCTGTCGCAAAGCCTATGCCAAACGCATAGGCCTCTCTTACCTTTAAGGCATGAAGATCCTCCTTTCCTCTGCAAAAACATTGGGGCCCTCGATGCTTGACGGTGCCCAAAAGCCTGATTTTCTATCTGAAGCGGCGTTCTTTAACGCGGCATTGCGACGAATGAATGCCACAAAAATTGCCCAGTTTTATGGTGCTTCGGATCGTTTATCTGAAAAAATATTCGCCATGCTTCAAGAATGGACTTCGGCAGGCCATGAGCAGGCTGCCGCAGCGCTCGATAGCTTCAAAGGAGAGGCATTTTCAAAATTAGATCCATTGACGCTTTCTGCCCGTGGCCAGGCGTATGCGCTACAAAATATCCTCATTGGCTCTGGATTATATGGTGCCTTACGAGCCAACGACGCCATGATGTCCTACCGTTTGGATATGGGCCAGAAAGTCGGCAAAATAGGACTTCGGAATTTTTGGAAACCCAAGCTTTCTGCATGGCTCAAGGACCAACTGCAGGGCCAGCCCCTTATCAACCTGGCCTCCGCTGAATATGCCGACAGCTTTGACCGGGAAGGCATTCATTGGATTGACGTAGAATTTTGGCAAGAGAAGAATGGGCAACGAACGGCCCTGTCTGTTTTTAGCAAACAAGCTAGAGGGCTGATGGCACGCCATGTATGCGAAAATGCGCATCTGGGAATCGGGGCGTTGAAGGCCTATTCAGCGGAAGGCTATCAATTGGACACCTTGGCAAGTACAGCAACGCGATTTGTCTTTTACCGCTAGCGCATAAGATGCAAGGTCCCGTGTGTTATGGCTTCTTGGGATACGCCCCTATTGCCACTCCGAACAACCACAAAATAGACCCCATCTGAGGCAAGTGATCCTGCAACATTTCCATCCCATCCTTGCGTCA
>LICG01000048.1 GCA_001438205.1 Cryomorphaceae bacterium BACL7 MAG-120322-bin74 | reverse complement strand
CCCGATGCCAAAGCGCTTCAATGGTTAGCCCCAGAACAAACCAATGGCAAAACCCAGCCCTTTTTATTTACGCAGAGTCAAGCCATCTTGGCCCGCACTTGGATTCCATTGCAAGACAGTCCCGGCATTCGATTTACCTATTCGGCAAAGGTCCAGGCCCCTAGTGGATTGATGGCCGTCATGAGCGCCTCTAATCCTACCGAAATCGCCGAAGATGGGCGCTATGCATTTACAATGGCGCAACCCATTCCATCCTATTTGATGGCATTAGCTATTGGTGACTTGCGTTTTCAATCCACGGGCCCACGCACAGGGGTATATGCAGAACCTGCATTTCTTGAAGCTTCTGCATGGGAGTTTGCCGAAACTGAAGCGATGATTAAAGCTGCAGAAGCCTTATACGGTCCATATCAGTGGGACCGCTATGATCTTTTGGTCCTTCCTCCTTCCTTTCCGTTCGGTGGCATGGAAAACCCACGTCTAACCTTCTTGACGCCCACCGTCATTGCGGGGGATCGTTCACTGGTTGCCCTCATCGCCCATGAGCTTGCCCATTCATGGTCTGGTAACTTGGTTACCAACGGGACATGGAATGACTTCTGGATCAATGAAGGCTTTACCGTCTACTTTGAAAACCGCATTATGGAAGCGGTGTATGGGGCCGACTATGCCGCCATGCTGCAAGCCCTTTCCTATGGCGAGCTTGAAGCGCAAGTCGCTGATTTTATGCACAATGCTCCAAATGATACTAAGTTGGCCATTGACCTTGTTGGGCGCAACCCCGACGATGGTGTCACGACCATTGCCTATGACAAGGGGTTTCATTTTCTGCGTTTGGTAGAGCAAACGGTAGGACGTGAAGCATTCGATGTCTTCTTGAAGGACTACTTTGCGCAGTACACCTTTAAGTCGATGACCACGGAGCGCTTTATCGCGCACGTAAAGTCAACCTTGCTCGCGGACTCACAATGGGAAGAAATAGGCGGAGACGCATGGATTTATGGAACAGGGCTTCCTGCCAACTGCCCACAGGTTGATCCTATCCTTTTTGCCCAAGTAGATGCTGCCGCAACAACTTTTTTAACAAAAGGAAGTCTGCCCGACCCTGCCGACTGGAACACGCATCAATGGTTGCGTTTTATGCATGCGATGGATAGATTGACCGAGCCGCAAGCGCAAAGGCTAGACCAAGCATTTCACTTTACGCAAACGGGTAACGCCGAAATTTTTGCCGCTTGGGCCGTCGTCGCTACCCACGCAGGCATGCACAACGATGATTTGGATGCCAAGATGTCCACTTTTCTTGTTCGCGTTGGACGCAGAAAATTTCTCACCCCCACGTACAAGGCCCTCATGGATGCAGGTCGTCAAGATTTTGCTGTGCATGTTTATGCGCAGGCTCGCCCTGGATATCATGCCGTAGCCCAAGAGACCCTGGACAAGCTTTTAGGGTTGTAAAGCAGCGTTGGGTTTAAGGGGCGAGGGGATGAAAAGTAAAAGAGTTTAGAGGTTGAGGGCTGTGCACTTGAATCCACTTGGCCCACTCTTTATCCCTTCCCCTCTTCTGCCCTTCTACCCGCCAACCTTTGCGATCCAAACCTTGCCTAAGCGCTGGCGGTAGAAGTCTAATTCTGGCGCACTGGGCCTTTCATTCATTGGGATGACCACGCGGTACATGCCATTCACGCGCATCACCTGCGCTGCATAGCCCTGGCCTCTTAGCGTTTGAACTCTTGCCTCCGCCAAGCTTCCCGTTTTAAATGAACCGGTAACCAAATAGCATATTACGGCAGTCTTCCTTGTTATGTTGTTTGCCTGCGACGCAGCTGCTTTTACAGGTATTTCTGCTGTCTTTTGTTCCTGCACTGGAACGATTTTCGTCATAGGAACCGAAGATGCATCAACTGTCGCTTGCCCTTCTGCCGCGACAGAAGAGGGCAAAGAAGGGGTAAACGCGCGCGGTTGATTCGTGACGATAAACTCCGTTCTCCTATTGGCCCATCGGATATCATCTGGGCAGATAGAGCAGTCCATTTCACAAGGAATCCCAGGTTCAGCCTCGCCAAGATATTCTCCATGGAATTGGGCCGATGTCACACCTTGAAGAGCAAAGTACTTCTCTACCGTAACCAGTCGTTGCTTAGATAGCAATAAATTATACGCCTCTGTTCCCTTACAATCTGAATGCGACCGCACAATCACATGTAATTCGGGCTGCTCCTTCAGCGTCTGTGTCACAAAGGCCAATTTAGCCTGCTCATCTGTGGATAGGTCCGCGTGGTTATAACGATAATACAACGGCGGCAAGGTGAGGAATAGGGTGGTTCCACCTGCTTTTTTCCATTGGCCCGCCTTGACAGGCAAGCCTGGATAATCGATTTCACCTTCGACCGACAAGTTTGCCTGACGTGCCGCATCTTCGTCTGCCAAGGCGGAATCTTTCTTGGCTTGTTCCGCTTCGAGAGCAGTAAGGTCAATCGTAAAACGATAAATATTATCGCCACCAAAAGCGGCCTTTCGGTTAGAGGCAAACCAGCCACTGCCCATCCCGTCCAAAAATGGACTAAAGTCATCTGAAGGGGAATTGATGTCATCCACCATGTACCATTCTTCCGTCTCAAGGTTGAGCAAAATCAAATCCAATCCCCCTTGACCCGGAAATCCATTCGACGCAAAAAAGAGGCTATCCCCATGAATGCTAGGGAACATCTCCTTGCCCTCTGTGTTGGCAATCCGTAAAGGCATGGGAGCACTCCAGATAGAATCGGCGCCCCACTCTACGTAATAAAGATCGGTACCACCAATACCCCCAGGCATATCCGATACAAAATACAGGCGATTCCGTTTGGCATCCCAGGTAGATTGGCCCACATTCCATGCGTTGTTATTGAAGGAAAAAGCCTCTTCTGACCCCCAAGTTCCATCCTCCATTCGTGAACGCGCATACAGTTGGAGGCGGAAAAGCCCATCCAATTTCTGCAGTTCATTCTTGGTATAGAAGATGCGGTTTTGGCCAAAATGGACCGGTCCCACGTGGTAAGGGGAAGCATAGGTTAACGGCTGGTCCCCCATTTCAAAGAGGCGAACTTTGGTTGAATCTTGGACCCAAGGTTTGATAAAGGGTTCATTGCTTCGCTTGTCTGTTTTTTCATAGCCCTCCTGCATACGGGAAGAAGAAAAAACCAATTGACCTTCAAATTGAACAGGAGCAAAATCGTCATAATCTGAATTGAGCCCCTTTGCCAACTCCATAGTTACGCCACCGGGTAAGACCAAATGACCAATTTCGTCCCGATTTACCCAAAGTTCAGATCGACGGTGTGCAGGATAGGCGCTCGAATAATCGTCCATGCGCTTTGCTGCCGCCTGTTCGCTTCCCATTTGGCGCAATGCATCCACATGGGCAAAGAGGATCTCTGCAGAAAAAGAAGCCTCGGATTTATTCGCCGCGAGGGCTGCATCAAAAGATTGGACCGCCTGATCCGGCATGCCACTTTCGAGATAAATCAATCCGGCTAGGTTCCACTCTTTTGGGGTGGCTAAGGTGGCTCTTTTCAAATATTGAAGGGCCGTGGAATGTTGGTTTTTTGCACGAAGACGCTGGAGCCTCCCTTCGGCCTGTTGGCCAAAGGCAAGGAGCGTACTGCTGACAAAAAGGAGGAGGAGAAGTTTACGCATGGCCTTAGAAATAACGAGGTGAAGTCACCGCTTTCCCAGGCAAATACAAGGGCAAGCTCAAAACGATATCATGCGACATGGGGCCAAAAGGCGCCAAATCTGAAGTGGTGCGCTCCATGGAATACCCAAGACTCAATCCATTGGCCATCCGCAGGTTGATCCATGCCCCCACAGCCGAACCCGGACGCCATGTGCTTCCGAGGGTATAGCGGCGTTTCCATACAAAAGCAGGACTTAGATCCAAACTCCCTGGCGCATTCATGACCATTTTGTATTGCGAGGAAAATCGAAAATCCCAGTCCGCTTGGACCGGAATAGCAAAGCCACCCGATGCATAAAAATGCTGGGCGGTACGCACAATGCCGGGGGATGAAAAGCTCATATAATAGCGCTCGCCATAGACCATAGCGCCATAGCCTACCATGGGGCTCCACTGATTGATGTCCGATTGAAAAATAGGATCATTGGGATCCTGGACATACAAATCCGTCAAGGCCTCATTGTAATTGCTCATGCCCAAACGCAGTCCTACAGCCAATTTAGATTGCTCCGAAACCCGAATGCGGTAATTCACATCCGTGGCAACCGAGGTCATTTGAATCGGGCCCAATTGGTCCGATTGCACCATCAGCCCACTGCCAAACGCGTCTGTCACCATGCTCTGTGCCGAAGCAAAAAGGGTACTAGGCGCGCCCGTAATCCCCTGCCATTGATTGCGGTAGGCTAAAGAAAGTTGTGGGTCTTGCGCATTCCCAGCATAGGCCGGATTGTACATCGTAGGATTGAATACGTACAAGGCCAAATGCGGATCCTGCTGCGCCTGCAATCCAAGGGCGCCAAAGAATATGGAGGCTAAAAGAAAAGTCTTTTTCATGGCTTATCGCTTCAAATAGATGTAACCTGTTTGGGCCGTTTCGGCTGGGCTTAACGTCAGCACATAATAGTACACGCCATTGGGCAAAATGCCGTCGCTGTCTAAAATGTAACTACCTCCCACATTGGCGTGTCCCCCCCAATCATTTTGGTAGCCAACGCCGCTGTCATACACTTTATGTCCCCAGCGGTTAAAGATCTGCAAGTGGCTCTCAGGGTGACGCAGTATGCCAGGAATCACCAAGAGGTCGTTGAATCCATCGTTGTTCGGTGAGATACCCTGTGGGATCGATGTATTACATTCATCTGCATCGAGGTAGTCCGGAATGCCATCGCCATCACAGTCGTCGCCTGTTATGCCATCGTTATTCCAGTCATATTCATCTGCATCGCTCAGGCCATCGCCATCACTATCTAGGTCTAAATAATTTGGAATGCCATCGCCATCGGGATCAAGGTCTCCTTCATCAAGGTCCAAAATGCCATCGCCATCAGAATCTAGATCGCGGAAATCTTCTTGGCCATCTCCATCACTGTCTGGGACAGGTAAAGCGATTCCTCCTTGGGCAGGGTCAATGGCGTCATGCAATCCATTCAGGTCGATATCGGTGATCGCCCCGGTGCCAATAAGGCCATCCTGATCAGGGTCTGATCCGCCTCCTTCATAGACATCCAGCAAATTGTCGTTGTCACTGTCCAGATCTACATAATCAGGGATGCCGTCATTGTCATAATCTCCTGCAAGCTCAATACTATCGGGGATGCCGTCATTATCGCTGTCAAGGTCCAAATAGTTGGGCTGGGTGTCGGCATCGCCATTCACCGTTCCTTCTAAAGCATCTTCAATCCCATCATTGTCGCTATCGATATCTACATAATTGGCAATACCGTCGGCATCAAAATCCTCTACCCCTTCGACGCTATCCAAAATGCCATCGCCATCACTGTCCAGATCTAAGAAGTTCGGGAAGCCATCGCCATCGGTGTCAATCGCCGTTTCGACATTGTCGGGAATCCCGTCCCCATCACTGTCCAGGTCTAAGAAGTTGGCAACGCCATCGCCATCAAAGTCGCTGTACCCTTCGGTATTGTCGGGAATGCCATCTCCGTCACTGTCAAAGTCAAGGTAATTGGGGATGCCATCTCCATCAGGATCTCCGGTGCCTTCTATAATATCCGGGATACCATCCCCATCACTGTCAAGGTCAAGGAAGTTGGGGAAGCCATCACCATCCACATCAGCGGTGCCTTCAACCGCATCTGGAATGCCATCATTGTCACTGTCCAAATCCAAGTAGTTTGGCTGGGTATCGCCATCAAAGTCTGCATTGGTTTCGATCAAGTCTAAGATGCCATCGCCATCACTGTCTATATCCAGATAATTGGGAATGCCATCATTGTCAAAGTCTTGCACTGTCTCTATTGCATCTGGGATATTGTCGCCATCACTGTCTATATCCAAGAAGTTTGGCAGGCCATCATTGTCCACATCGGCGGTGCCTTCTACCGCGTCAGGAATGCCATCGCCATCGCTGTCCAAATCTATATAGTTACCCAAGCCGTCACTGTCGGCATCTGCAGCGGTTTCAATGCTGTCGGAGATACCGTCACCATCGCTATCCAAATCCAAGAAGTTCGATATGCCATCGCCGTCGGTATCCACCACGCCTTCGATGCTGTCGGGAATACCATCCCCATCACTATCCAAATCCAGATAGTTGGGAATACCATCTCCATCGGCATCATTGGTCGTTTCTATCGTGTCAGGAATGCCATCACAATCGGCATCAAACGTTTCAATGGTTAAAGTATCCGAGGTGGCAGAACAGCCATTGCTATCCGTGACGGTCACCCAGAAATCTCCAGCCCACAATCCGGTTGCCGTATCAAGGATGCTTCCATTGGACCATAGATAGGTATATACTCCAGAACCCCCGGTTACAGCGGCCGTGGCCACGCCAATAGAGTCCGTTAAGCAGTTGGTCGTAGCCAGTGCCGTCAGGGCAATGCTTAGACCTGTAGGCTCGGTAATCGTATAGGACAATTGCTGTGCACAGCCCAAAGAATCTACCACCCAGAGGCTATAGCTGCCTGCGCCAAGATTGCTCATCAATAGCGTATCGCCTTCGAATGCTGAAGTCGTATCACCACTTCCCAACCAAGAAACTTGATAAGGC
This sequence comes from Cryomorphaceae bacterium BACL7 MAG-120322-bin74, assembly GCA_001438205.1. GTDB lineage: Bacteria > Bacteroidota > Bacteroidia > Flavobacteriales > Schleiferiaceae > TMED14. The sequence goes on along the minus strand of LICG01000048.1, from coordinate 1,848 downwards.
GCCTGGGCTCCAAAGAGGCGAACTTGAATACTTCCAAGTGTGTCGTTTGCACAATAGTTGTTCACAAACACCGCGCTGTCTAATAGCGGCAACCCTTGTAACACTTCAATGGAGTCTACAATGCTACATCCAAAGCTATCTGTGACAGTCAAGGTATACCAGCCCGCTGAAACATTGGCCACACTATCCGTCATGGCGCCATGACTCCAGGCATAGGCATAGGGCACAACACCCCCCGTTACGGCGGCTTGCAATGTTCCTGTGCTATCGCCAAAACATACTACATCGCTGGCCCCGAGCGTCAAACCCAGCGCAAAGGGTTCGGTCATAATCACCGTATCACGGGCGGTGCAACCCAAAGAATCGGTCACCGTGTACACAAATGTTCCCACCGTAAGATTGGATAAGCTGGTCGCTGTGTCCCCTGTATTCCAGACGACTTCATACGGGGCTGTTCCCCCCACAGGTAGTACGAGGATAAATCCTGTGCTGTCCCCATGGCATTGCGGCATAAAGACCGAATCACTGACCGTCAAGGCCGCTGTAGGCTGGGTCACCGTATAGTTTAGCGTGGTAAAACAGCCAGCTGCATCTCCAACGCTGACGGAATATATGCCGGCCGGAACTTGAGCAAGGGTTGCGCTGGTATCTCCGGTATTCCAATAATAACTGTAGGGAGTCGTGGCGCCACTCACCGTCAAAGCGATACTACCTGTACTATCACCAAAACAAGCCACTTGGCTTTGCACTGCTGAAATGGAGAAGGGCAGTGGTTGTGTGATGGTAAAGGTGTCGGTGACCGAACACCCATTCGCATCCGTCACCACCAAAGCATAGGTCCCCGATGGACGGTTGATGATCTTTTGAGTCGTAAAGGTTCCGCCATTCCAGACATAACTGTAGGGAGCCATTCCACCTGTGACGGCCGTGACAACTTTTCCGTTGACTAACCCATAACAGCTAATGTTCGTAACCGTTGGATTTATTGCCAAGGGCTCGGGTGCCCTAACTGTATCGGTAGAGGACCAAGAACAGCCTTGTGCGTCCATCACCGTGACCGTGTATACGCCGGCAAAAAGGCTATCGATACTAGAGAGGGTATCCCCTGTATTCCAAAGGGTTTGATAGGGGGCAACGCCTCCGCTGATCGATAGGCTTAGGGTTCCTGTTGAGTCCCCTGCACACAAGGGCTCCGTTTTTGTCACAGTGCCCGTGATGCCCGCAGCAGGTTGTGTCACAACATAAGATTGGGTGAATACACAACCGTTGGCATCGGTGACCGTTACGTCATAACTGCCTGCCGTTAATCCTGTAATGGTTTGGCTACTATCTCCTGAGGGCCAAGCATAATTGTATGGCGCAGTTCCGCCACTTATAAAGAGGGTTAGGGCACCCGTACTGTCGCCAAAGCAGGCAATGTTGGACGCCCAAACACTGTCCACCATCGCCGTGGGTTGAAGGACCGTATCCGTGAGGGTGATCGCACATCCATTGGCATCCAGAACCGTCAACGTATAAATGCCTGCCATGACGCTATCCCGATCTTCGGTGGTGATGCCATCATTCCAGAGGTAGGTATAGGGAGAAGTCCCTCCATTTACTGTAATATCTATACTTCCGTCCATTCCTCCCGGACAAGTGACTTGTGTCAATGCTCCCGATATGCCACTAGCAGTTGGAGAACCAACTGTGACCGTTTGGGTTGCCACACAACCTAACGCATCTGTCACGGTAACTGTATAGGAACCAGCGATTAAATTACTATTGAATTGGCTATTTTTTCCGTTGGACCAACTGTATGTATAAGGTGAAGTCCCCGAAGGGAGCGTGACAACTGAACCGTCATTT
>LICG01000047.1 GCA_001438205.1 Cryomorphaceae bacterium BACL7 MAG-120322-bin74 | reverse complement strand
TCTGCCTCTACGGAAAAAGCGCGCAGCCACCGCGAAGTTCGATATACCCTTGCGCCACTAGAGGCTACAGCTGCTCTGGCAGCCATGGTCACAGGATAATCAGTTGGGCAAAGCGGTATGTCCTGACGCATTCTTCGCTCAAGCGCTTCTGGAGATAAGGCGGGCACCCCCACAGTATACGCACCAAAGGACGCTGGCACATGAGCCTCGTCCACAAATACCCAGTAGCGTACTTGCCCAAAGCACAACAAAGTGGGAAGGAGGAAAAGAATGGAAAAAAGGATTTTTTGTTTCATGATCATGCATGCATTATACCAGAGCCTACGAGCTCGCCTTGGTCGTACCAAGCAGCAAATTGACCAGCGGCCACGGCTTTAAATGGAAGTTCAGGTGTGATATTGATTCCTTCTTCGTCACAGTGTACTACGGCTGGCACCAAGGCTTGGCGGTAGCGGATACGAACTAAGTAGCTTTCTGAATGACCCGGCTTAAGGGCTCTGGATGGGTTTACCCAATGGATATCGTCTTTTAATATCTGTACGGTGGGTCTAAACAGACCCACATGATCTTCTCCTTGCCCTACATAGACCGTATTGGTTTCGATATCGGTCGCCAGGACAAAAAGCGGGAGGGGCTTTCCCCCCACGAGCAATCCTTTGCGTTGTCCAACCGTATAGAAATGGGCGCCTTGATGCGACCCTACGATCATACCTAGCGAAGGAGACAAGGCCCAAGCTTGGCCATTAACGGGGGTGACAAAGACGGGGTGCTGACGATCTATTTCGACAATATTTCCTTGCTTCACCGTCAATTGCTGTTGTAAAAAATCAGGTAGACGGACCTTGCCGATAAAACACAATCCCTGGCTATCCTTTTTTTCAGCCGTCGCCAATCCTGCTTCGGCTGCAATACGACGAACTTCAGGCTTCGGCAAGTGGCCAATGGGGAAGAGTGCCTTGTCGAGTTGTGATTGATTTAGTTGGCACAAAAAATAACTTTGGTCTTTGTTGCCGTCCGCGCCAGCCAACAAATGATGTACCCCATCCTCCGAAGTGCTTTTTTGGGCATAATGGCCGGTGGCTACATAGTCTGCGCCGAGCGACAAGGCTACCTTTAGGAATAAGTCAAACTTGATCTCTCGGTTGCACAACACATCTGGATTAGGGGTTCTACCCGCCTGATATTCAGCAAACATGTAGTCGACTATGCGCGTTTTATAGTCTGCGCTGAGGTCTAAAACCTGGAAAGGGATACCCAATTTTTCAGCGACAAGCAGCGCATCATTAGCATCTTCAATCCAAGGACACTCCGCCTCCAAAGTGGGTGACTCATCTGTCCAATTTCGCATAAACAAGCCAATCACTTCGTGGCCCGCCTCTTTGAGAAGTTGCGCTGCAACTGAAGAATCCACTCCACCGGACAAGCCTACCACCACACGTGCCATCAATACGCAACCTCTTTGGTGATACGTCCTTGATGGTAATAGAGGGCCTTGACGGGCTTCCCATCAGTGAATGCAAGCCACTTGCCATGGCGCATATTTTCATGGAAATCGCCTCTACGTGAGATGCGGCCATTGCCATCAAAATCGGTCCATAACCCTTCAAGTTCACCCTTCACATACGTAGACGTGTGTAGCTTACCGCCCGCCTCATCCAGACGCACCCAAAGACCCTCTTTTTCGCCTGCTTTCATTTGGCCTGACTCGACCACTCTTCCATTCGGATAATAGGTTTGATACAATCCATTGAGCATGCCTACCTCATAGGTTTCCAAGTTTAACAGTTTTCCACTACCATCATAGATGCGCCACACACTGTCTTTGACCCCAGGATCACTGTAGCGCCCTTCCGCAATAGGAAGGCCATTGGGTGCATATTCTGTAACCTTACAGGCTTGGGTTTTGCCGATAAACTGCATGATCGCACGCGGGCTACCGTTGGGATGATAATGGGTAAACACCTCCACGGGAACTCCCATATCAAAGGTTCCTTTATACCGTAGTCCATTTGGTCGCTCCTCAAAACGCACTTCCCACTCTCCATGCTTTTTTCCGTTGACAATTTGGTTCTGCGCCTGTATACACCATGGAAGCAGAATAAAAAGCATCAGGGCAAAAGCCTTCATCATAGGGGTCTGATTCATCCGTTGTTTTCTGTTTTGACTGCTGCATGAAAATGCGACAACGCATCTAGCTCACTCAACAAATGTCGGTCAATTTGAGTCGTCCACCCACGGCTGGGCAGCTTGACCTGGGTTCGGGTAATGGGGTCCATTACATGAAAAATTATCCGGTTCTTGCCTGGATATTTTTTTAAAATTGCAGCCAATTCCGTCCATCGATCGGGCTTAATATCCTCTACGGCTGCAAAGAGGTCAAGGCTTCGCGCTTCGCGCTCAAACATTTCTGAAAGCAAGACTATCTTGTTTATGTCTGCAAAGAGACGGGCGTTGGCATCCTCTCTGGCCCAACTTTGTCGCTGGACGCGGCCGCGCAACACCACCATTAAGTCATTGACAAAGAAGGAGCGAAAATCCAAAAAGGATTGACCAAACAGCACAAACTCATGCGTGCCTTCGTGGTCTTCTAAGGTGAATGTACCCATCTCCTTCCCTGTTCTTGTCGTACGCAGGTTTACATTGGAGATCAATCCAGCGACAGCAAAATCGCGACTCCCTGCTCCTTGAACAAACGTGTCCAAGTTCTCTAACTCGCTCACCCGGTTTTTTACAAAGGTTTGGATTTCATACTGGTACGTATCCAAAGGATGTGCACTAAGATAGATGCCGTTGACATCCTTCTCGCGCTTTAGCAATTCCATCGCATTCCACATGGGTACTTCGGGCAATTCTGGCTCGGGTACAGCTACCCCTGTGTCTTCTCCAAATAGCGAAACTTGAGCTGAATTTTCTTGGTCTTGGTACCCTTGGCCGTAGCGGCGCACCTTTTCTAAGAAGTTCTTTCCATCCTGGGCCTCTTCGGCAAAAAGGAGTGCTCGGTGCATGCCCGGAAATCCATCAAAGGCGCCGCCCAAGGCTAATGCTTCCCAAGTCCCTTTATTGACTACCCGTAAATCCACTCTGCGTGCCATGTCAAACACACTTTGATAAGGGCCTTTTTTAGTGCGGTCTTGCAATAGAAACTCCACCGCGTTACCTCCAACTCCGCGCATACCCAATAGACCGAATCGGACAGCGCCTTTGTCGTTCACCGTAAACGTGCCCTCTGATTCATTGACATCGGGACCAAATACCTCCAGCTTCATCCGCTTGCACTCTTCCATAAAGAAGCTGACTTGCTTGATATCGTTCATGTTGTTAGACAACACAGCTGCCATGTACTCGGCTGGGTAATGTGCTTTGAGATAGGCGGTTTGATAGGCAATCCAGGCGTAACAGGTCGAGTGTGACTTATTGAAGGCATAGGAGGCAAAGGCCTCCCAGTCCTTCCAGATTTTTTCTAAAACCGTGGCATCATGCCCTCGTTCGGCGCCGCCGGCGACAAACTTGGGCTTCATCTTGTCCAACACGTCACGTAGCTTCTTTCCCATCGCCTTCCGCAAAACATCTGCCTCACCCTTGGTAAAGCCTGCTAGTTTTTGGGATAGGAGCATCACCTGCTCTTGGTAAACCGTGATGCCATAGGTTTCACGGAGATTGCCCTCCATCTCCGCCAAATCATAGGTGATGGGCTCAATGCCGTGCTTTCTACGAATAAACGAAGGAATGTACTCCAATGGCCCGGGTCGGTAAAGCGCGTTCATCGCAATCAAATCCCCAAATACGGTGGGCTTGAGGTCCTTGAGATGTTTTTGCATCCCTAGAGATTCATACTGGAAGATACCAACCGTTTCTCCACGCTGAAAAAGACCATAGGTCTTTTCATCATCGATCGGGATGGCCTCCATGTCCAGTTCTATCCCATGGCGCTTTTTTACCAGGGCAACGGCATCTTTGATGAGGGTCAAGGTTTTGAGCCCCAAAAAGTCCATTTTGAGCAAGCCCGCAGATTCTACAGCGGCATTGTCATATTGGGTGCACCACATCTCGCTATCCTTGGCGATCGCCACAGGAATCAGTTCTCGGATATCGGTCGGGGTGATAATCACCCCACAGGCATGGATTCCGGTATTACGTAAAGAACCTTCTAGGACTTTGGCTTGCATTAGGGTTTCACCAGAGGGATTCTTTTGCCGTGACATGACCCGCAGAGCTTGCGCTTTTTCATAGTCTTCCCCACGGAAATTTTCACGTAACACCTTGTCCTCTAATCCCAAGATTTTGGCCAAGGATTGGTTGTCCGGAACCTGCTTGGTCAGACGGTCGGCTTCATCAAAGCTGAGATCCAAAGCACGGGCGGCATCTTTGATGGCGCTCTTGGCCGCCATGGAGCCATAGGTGATGATCTGCGCAACTTGACTGCTGCCATATTTGTCGATGACATATTGAATGACCTTGTCACGACCTCGATCGTCAAAGTCAATATCAATATCGGGTAAGCTTACGCGGTCTGGGTTGAGGAATCGCTCAAACAGCAAATCATAGCGGATGGGATCCACATTGGTAATACTAATGCAATATGCCACGGCAGATCCTGCTGCAGATCCGCGTCCAGGACCCACACTGACCCCCATGTCGCGCGCAGCACGACAAAAGTCTTGTACAATCAAGAAGTAACCCGGATAGCCTGTCCGTTCGATGGTTTCTAGTTCAAAATCTAAGCGCTCCGCAATCTCTGTACTGATTTCGGTGTAACGATTCTTAGCCCCCAAATAGGTCAGATGCCGTAAATAGGCATTTTCCCCCCTCTTTCCTCCATCCGATTTATCCTTTGGGTCCAGGAATTCCGATGGGATATCAAACTTGGGCAACAAGACCTCGCGAGCAAGGGCATAGTTTTCGACCTTTTCCGCTACCCCCTGCAGATTATCCAGCAGTTCGGGGGCATCCGCAAAACGCACAGCCATTTCAGCTCTTTTGGGTAGATAGAATTGGTCATTCGGAAAGCCATAGCGAAAACCACGTCCGCGGCCAATGGGGGTGGCTTTCTTTTCGTTTTCCTTGACGCAGAGTAAAATATCATGTGCATCTGCATCCTTCTGATCAATATAGAAGGCGTTATTTGCGGCAATGGCGGTGACACCATGGGTAGCACAAAAACGCAATAAGGCCTCATTGATTACCTCTTCTTCCGGCAATCCATGCCGATTGATTTCGGCATAAAAGTCTTCACCAAATTGTTCTTTGTACCAAACAAAGGCTTCTTCCGCTTGCTTTTCGCCGACATTCAGCAGCAACTGGGGTATTTCACCATTGAGGCCTCCGGTGGTGCACATGACCCCCTCTCGGTGCACCGAAAGGACATCTTTGTCAATGCGCGGCACATAATAAAAGCCCTCAATAAACGCCGTAGAGCTCAATTTGGCTAAATTGTGGTACCCGGCCTTGTTCTTGGCCAATAAGGGGATCTGAAAACCATCATCTTTTTGGCTTTTGTCCGTTCTATCTCGGCAAACATGTGCCTCATAGCCCACCAATGCCTTCAGTTCGGGAAGGCCCTCTGGACGTGATTTATTGAAATCACTCACCGCCTTGACAAATTGAAAGGCGCCCATCATGTTACCCAAGTCGGATAAGGCTACAGCGGGTTGCTTGTCTTCAACGGCACGCTTGACCATCGCAGGCACCTTCGCGGTCGCTTGGAGTATACTAAACTGACTATGTGTGTGTATATGGAAGAAGTGGGGAGCCAACTCCTGATCACCGGCATCCGTCGCGGGGTCAACTTCTGTCGGTGATGCCAGCATCTGACTCGGCGCTGCCCGCTGATGCGGGGGTTCTGGCGTGCTGACTTCTCCCCGCTTGATGCGCGCACTCTCTTCTTTGAGGTTGAGGTGCTTGATGCCCACCGGGGCGATCGGAGACGTGTGGGATGCTTGAAAGGCCTGTAAAGTCCCTCCGTCCCATCCTAGGGCTTCCGGGGGCCAATGTCCAAGACGCACCAATTCAAAGAAACATCTTGCAGAGGCCTCTACGTCTGCACTGGCATTATGCGCTTCAGAGAAATCATCTGAAAAAAGATGGGCATACAGTTCGACCAGTTTGGGGATCTTAAATCCACTGCCTCGTCCCCCAACGATTTGGGTGACTTTTGCTGTAGCCTGTGTACAAGTATCCAACACAGGCAGTTTTAGCCCCTTGGGATTGCGGGTGGCGCGAATAAATTCTGCCCCCATGACCTGAAGATCAAAGCGCAGGTTGTGTCCAATGATGTACTTGCTGCGTTGAAGCGCCTCCTCAAAGGCATCTAATACCTCTACCATACCGACTCCCCGGGCTTGCGCCAAGGCCGTAGAGATTCCGTGAATCTTTTCTGCGCCAAAAGGGATATTATACCCATCTGGCTGAACGAGAAAGTCCTTCGCCTCTATGAGGGTGCCATCTGCTGCATGTAGTTGCCATGCCAACTGAACCACCCGGGGCCAGTTGTCCACATCCTCTAGAGGGGCATCCCAGCGCTGTGGAAGGCCAGTAGTTTCGGTATCAAAAACGAGGTACATAGAACTTTAAAAATACCCCACGAGCCCCGGATTTCGGGGCATTTCAGAAAGAAGTTATCAACGAAATTCAGACCAGAACTGCCTCCAAATCGTATTCTGAAGAGCCCGTGATTTTTACCTTGACGAAAGTGCCTTTTTTTAGGTGGACTTCTGGCGCGAGAATATGCACTTCATTGTCCACATCAGGGCTGTCATGTTCGGTACGACCTACATAGGTCCCATCCGCTTCAACCCGGTCAATGATACATACAAGCTCGTGGCCCAATTTGGCCGCATTTAATGCTTCTGAGATTTCCATTTGCGCCTCCATGATAGCATCCAAACGTGCTTGTTTCACTTCAGCTGGGACATCATCTTCTAAACTATGGGCATGCGTATTTTCCTCGTGGCTATAGGTAAAGACACCAAGACGCTCAAAACGCTGGTCTTTGACCCATTGCAGGAGCGTGGCAAAATCTTCTTCTGTTTCGCCGGGGTAGCCCACGATCAAGGTCGTACGGATAGCCATTCCAGGCACCTTGTCGCGCATAGCACCTAAAAGACGGTTGGTTTTCTCCATGGTTGTACCACGGCGCATGCTTTTAAGTACAGGGTCTGCAATATGCTGCAAGGGGATATCGATGTAAGCGCATACTTTTGGATTCTCGCGAATAACATCCAGAACATCTTCAGGAAATCCCGTCGGAAAGAGGTAGTGCATGCGGATCCAGGCAATGCCTTCGACCTCGCTTAGCGCCATGACCAAATCAGCCAACCGACGCTTCTTGTATAGGTCTAGCCCGTAATAGGTCAAATCCTGCGCAATCAGAATAAGCTCGACCACTCCCTTCGCTGCCAACTTCTTCGCTTCTACCACCAAATCTTCCAAGGGCGTGCTCTTGTGCCCTCCGCGCATTAAAGGAATGGCACAGAAAGAGCATGGACGGTCACACCCTTCCGAAATCTTGAGGTATGCGTAGTGTTGGGGCGTTGTGGTGAGTCTTTCTCCTACTAATTCTTGCTTGTAGTCAGCCCCAAGCGCCTTGAGTAATAGAGGTAAATCACGTGTGCCAAAGTATTGATCTACATTGGGAATCTCACGCTCTAAATCCGGCTTATAGCGTTCACTAAGACAGCCCGTCACAAACACTTTGTCGATCTGGCCAGCTTCCTTGGCCCGGACGGCATCCAAAATAGTATTGACGGATTCTTCTTTGGCATTGTCAATAAACCCACAGGTATTAATGACCACAATGCGTCCGTCTTCCTCGTGCACCACATCCTTCCCTGAAGCCTTGAGTTGTCCCATAAGGATCTCGCTATCATAGACATTTTTGGAGCATCCCAAGGTGATTACATTGATTCTGTTCTTCTTCGCAGAGCGGGTTCTCATAATAAATTAAAACTTCATGTGACGGACAGAAAGTCCCTCATTTTTAATCTCTTCTAGTGATTCTATACCAATAGAAATATGCGTATTGACATAATCCTTACTCACATGTTGATCGCTCGCTTCGGTCTTTACACCTTCTGGCACCATGGGCTGATCTGATACCAACAATAGGGCCCCCAAGGGGATGCGGTTCTTAAATCCAGCCGAAAAAAGTGTGGCCGTTTCCATATCAATCGCCATGGCGCGGACCTCTTCTAGATAGGCTTTGAATTTCTCATCATGTTCCCAAACACGACGGTTGGTGGTGTAAACTGTTCCGGTCCAATAATCGCAGGCACGATTACGAATGATGTGGGAGACGGCGCGCTGCAGTGAAAACGCAGGCAAAGCCGGGACCTCGGGCGGAAAATACTCATTAGAGGCGCCCTCGCCACGAATCGCGCCAATCGGCACAATGTAGTCCCCTATTTCGGTGCGTTTCTTTAACCCACCACATTTGCCCAAAAAGAGCACCGCCTTAGGCTGAATAGCACTTAATAAATCGGAAATCGTGGCCGCATTTGGGCTTCCCATTCCAAAGTTGATCATGGTAATTCCCTGACCCTGCGCGCAGGGCATGGATTTGCTTCGATCAACGATATGACCGTCCGTCATCGCGATAAATCGATCTAAATAGTCATTGAAATTGGTGAGTAAGATGTACTCAGAAAACTCGTGGAGCGCTAACCCCGTATAGCGAGGTAACCAATTGGCGGTAATTTCTTCTTTTGTTTTCATGCGAATAAGGTATTGACATATGCGGTAGCATCAAAGGGTACAAGATCCTCCTTAGCTTCTCCCACACCTACAAAACGCACGGGGATTTGCAAGGTGTTCGCAATGGCCAAAGCTACACCTCCTTTGGCGGTTCCATCCATCTTGGTCAAGATGAGCCCGGTAACTTCCGTGACTTTTGAAAATTCAACTGCTTGATTTACTGCATTTTGACCGGTTGAGGCATCCAGTACCAAAAGCACTTCATGCGGCGCATTCGGCACCACTTTCTCCATGACTCTTTTGATCTTGGATAATTCATTCATTAGGTTGACTTTATTGTGTAGTCGACCTGCCGTGTCGATTAACACGATATCCTTGGCTTGTTTCTTCCCTTCTTCCACCGCGGCATATGCCACTGCAGCAGGGTCTGTATTCATGCCCTTTTCGACAATAGGCACACCCACACGTGACGCCCAAATTTTTAACTGATCCACGGCTGCGGCACGAAAAGTATCTGCTGCACCCAAGAGAACC
>LICG01000046.1 GCA_001438205.1 Cryomorphaceae bacterium BACL7 MAG-120322-bin74 | reverse complement strand
ATAGAATAGTAAAAAATTATCAACTTAGTTTTCAACATGATAGAAATTCTTCTGATTTCTTTTCTACTTTCATAAAGCACAACGGCAGAAGACAACGGTCACTGTCGGTCCTGGGGTGCGAAAGGGCCCAAGGATGTGTCTCACAACGGCTCCCTAGCTGGAGGTTAATGTACCAAAAGAAAAGGAGTTAAAACAGGGTAGCAATAGCTTGTTTGTGGGGCTGAGTAGCAGAGATCCGCTGTGGCAACATACGGAAGGACGTAAAGGAGGGCTGAAGAGTTCTCCCAGGAGCTCGCAAGAGGTTCTGCATCCAAGACTGAAAGGTGTTGGATGATAAGTAAAGCTGATCAGCAAACGGTGAGGGGAGCCTTCGGGTGATCTGAACCATCCAGAGGTAGTGTTTCGACGCTATCTCTGACTGCAAAGAATGGGTGAGAAGCCTTCGGGTAGAAAACGCATTCCCCTGGATGGCCAGGACGTCGAACGCAAGTAAGACGGTGCGCAGGTCGATCATATAACATGATCTTGAAATAGAGATCACGTTCTTGAACCACCGCGGACAGGGGCGATATATGGCGGCAAACTCTGTCAAAGCGGGTGATGAAATAGGCACCAAATGTGAAAAAGAATTCTTTGAGCATCTTTGCAGAAGACCACCTTACGGGGTGTTAAATACCAGGCAACTGGGACTTTGAAAGGGCGATGCTTACGGGCATCGCCCTTGTCATTTCCCCCCTTTTCATCAGCCATCTAATAAGTCTGCCATGATTTGCCCGACTTTGGGCGCCAGTGCAACCCCCATTCCGCCCATTCTCGCCGCAACAAAGCAGTGATCTTCAACTTGACGGAGGATAGGCATTTTTACTTCATGTGCAGAAAAGGCCATGGTTCCAGCCCATGCGGCTTCAATATTAAATGAGATACCCGGTAAGAGAACGTTCTGCAGGTAGTCCTGGAGATAGGTTTGGACTTCATCACTGGTGTCGGAACGTAACGTGGTTTCTGCCTGTTTAAAATGATTTCGGCCTCCGCCCAAAAGGAGTCGCTGCCCCACATTTCTGAAATACAAATAGCCTTCATCTGCATGATACGTTCCATTAAAAGGTAAGTTCGGGATGGCAGAGGTCAGCAGAACTTGCCCCCGGCCGGGGACTACGTCTACCTCAGGTAATAGGGTGTGGGTCCAGGCATTTGTGGCTAGGACAATCTTTGTGGCCTGAAAGTCCCCTTGATTAGAGGGGAGACGCCAGCCATCTTCTGCCTTGGTCCATTCTACCAAAGGACGGATGGTAATACCTTGATGAAGGACAGCGCCCATTTGGCGTACGCGTTCAGCCAATGTGGCATGGGCCATTCCTGGATGCAATTGGGCCTCATGTTGAATGGATATAGCATAGGGGATCTCTGCGTTGGGACCTTCTGCTTTCTGATATACTTCCCCTGGAATGCCGGCTTGCTGCGCCCATTGGTTTAGTAGAGGTAAGGCCTCCAGCGCGGTGGAATAACGTTCATGCTCTGCGGTTTGAAAAACCTCATAACCTTTCCCGCTCTGCCAGCCAAGGCTTCCGGGGTCAAAATGAGCCATCCATGTTGTCAGGCCTTCATAGCGCCAAGCGAGACGTTGTATAATATCCGCTTCTTTTTCATGATTCAAGTCATCCAAGAGCTCTGTCGGACTCCCAAAGCAAGCAAATCCTGCATTCCTTGTGCTTGCGCCCGCTTGTCCAGTAGGCCGTTGGTCTAACAGGGTGACTTTGGCTTCTGGATGGCGCAGCAGATGATGGTAGGCGGTCCATAGGCCTACCATGCCGGAACCCACAATGATCAGATCAGCAGGCGTGTGGCTGCGTTCTTTTTCCCAGTAGGACGGAGGTGCCGCAAACATTTCGTCGGGTATTTGGTTACAATTCTTCAAGCGTCTATAGGAAGGCAAGGTTTTTGACTAATGCTGGACAAATTAAAAGCCCCCACCCCCATGCGCATAGAATTTTCTACCGATGAATTTAAGGTAGCATTGGCCACTTCGGTGGTCGTATTTGGATTTGATGGTGAAAATTTAAAAATTCTGGTGGCGAACAAAATAGGTCAACCCTTCGAGGGAGATTCTATTATCCCATCTTCCATTGTCCGTATTGAGGAGGATCCGGCTTATGTAGCCAAAGAACTACTCACGCGCATCACGGGTAGAAATGACGGGATGTTAGAGAAGCTGAATGGATTTGCTGAGCCTTTTAGGAATCCCGTGGGCCGTGTAGTCAACATCGCCTATTACTGCACAATCCGATTAGATGAAACATCAGAAAACAACTTACGCAAAGAAGGTTATCTCTGGGTGAATGCCCATGAAGTGCCCAGATTGGCGTATGACCATAACAAGATTTTAGAGTATGCCAAAGAGAGATTAAAACGGCGTGTAAAAGGCCGTCCTATTGGATTTAATCTATTGCCGGCGGAGTTTACTTTAAACAACATTCAAAAGCTGTACGAATGTGCTTTAGGTAAAGAATTTGACAAAAGGAATTTTCGCCGAAAGCTTCTCAAGAGCCAATTGCTCATTGAAACTGAACGCTTTGTGCGTTCTTCAGAAAGGGCAAAGCGCCCTTCTCGTTTGTACATGTTTAATGAGAAGGAATACCGCACACTTTCGCTCAAAGGGTATGACTTTATCTACCAATAAAGACGGAAGTCCAGTCACAAAAAAAGGGCGCCCCATGGACGCCCTTTTTTATGTTGGGTCAAATCGCTTAGTGGATGCCTTTCATCAGCTTGCGCAACAATGGCGTCAAAGCAAAGATGAGCAATGCACCAGCTGCAGCCGTAATGGTTAAGAATACAAAGAGGTTCATGCCTGGGAAAATCTTCTCAAGCAGGGACTCCATGATGCCCGCCATGTAGTTGGCCAAAGCCATCGAAGCAAACCAAAGTCCCATCATGACGGATACAATCTTAGGCGGCGCCAATTTGGTGATCATAGAAAGGCCGATAGGAGAGAGGCAAAGCTCACCAAAGGTGTGCAATACATAGACGCCAACAAGCCACATAGGGCTAACCAGCGCATCGCCTTCTGCAGCAAAGCTGGCCAATGACATCACGACAAAGCCCAAGGACAAGAGCGCAAGACCTAAACCAAACTTGACCGGGGTAGATGGGTTGCGATTGCGCAATGCAAGGCTGACCCAGAATGAGGCAATCACCGGGGCAAAAATGAAGATGGCCAAGGCGTTAATCGACTGAAAGAGGGATGCGGCGACTTCATAGCCAAAAATGCTTCGGTTGGTTTCGTCCGCGGCAAAGAGGTTGAAGGTTCCTCCCGCTTGCTCAAAGCCACTCCAGAAGAAGATATTGGCAACAGCAAAAATCATGATCGCACCAACACGTGACCACTGTTCATTTCCACTGGTGCCATTATAGATGACATAGCCTAGTCCTAAGACGGCCAATGCGCCAAACACCTTGATAACGGCGGACATGGCAGATTCTGAAATGCCATCCTGCAGTAAGAGAAAACCGTATACAAGGGCTATGCTGCCCAGGATATAGCCCAAAACCACCCCAAAATCTTTGCCACCTAGTCGTGACTCTCCGGTGCGACCGGGAGGCATGCCTTGACCCTCTAGTTTCGATTCTTCAAAATAGAACCAAATACATGCGAAGATCATTCCGACGCCGGCTGCGCCAAAGCCCCACTTCCATCCAACCTGCTCGCCAAGTGTTCCGCAGATGATCGGAGCCAAGAAGGCGCCCAAGTTGATGCCCATATAGAAAATGGTAAAGGCAGAGTCTTTACGTGGATCATTGTCTGTGTAGAGGGTACCTACAATGGTAGAGATATTGGGCTTGAAGAAGCCATTACCGACCATCAATAGGCCAAGTCCAAAATAGAATAAAAATTCACGCTGGACTGGGTCTGACATGTAGATATGTGATGCGGCAAGGCCAAATTGGCCCAACGCCATGAGAATGCCTCCGGCATAAATGGCGCGTCGCTGACCAAGTACTTTGTCGGCTAGCATACCACCCAAAATAGGGGTGAGGTAGACCAAGCCCGTAAAGATGCCATAGATTTCTAAAGCAGAGGCTCTTTCAAACCCAAATCCACCCTTGGTGTATTCTGTGGTGAGGTACAGGACCAAAAGGGCCCGCATACCATAATAGCTGAATCGCTCCCACATCTCTGTGAAGAAAAGAGAATATAATCCTCGTGGGTGGGTCATTTTTTCCGTTGTTGCCATCGTATGAGAGTGGGTTTACGTATTGAATCGATTGAATTAGGTTCGGGAAGATAGGAAAAAGCATCCAAGCGCAGGAAGCGCCAGCAAGCTTTGACTTTACAGTTTTTCGCGCCAGAATTTGGTCATCTTAGTATAGAGATGAATTCGGGTCATCCCCCCATAAATCCCATGGTTTTTGTCGGGATAGACCATGTATTCAAAATCCTTGTTGGCCTGAACCAATTCTTCGGCAAAGCGCATGCTGTTCTGCACATGCACGTTGTCGTCACCGGTTCCGTGAATAAGGAGGTAATGGCCTTTTAATTCGGCCGCATAGCTAAGGGGTGAATTGACGTCATAATTCGCTCCGTTCTCTGCAGGGGTGCGCATGTAGCGTTCGGTATAAATATTGTCATAGAAGCGCCAGTTGGTTACCGGCGCGACAGAGATAGCCGCTTTAAATACATCCGCTCCTTGGGTGATACAATGGGCAGCCATAAAGCCACCGTAACTCCATCCCCAAATACCAATGCGGTCTGCATCTACATTAGGATGTTGGGCCATGGCGCGGGCAGAAGCAATTTGATCTTCTGTTTCATACTTGCCCAACTGCAGATAGGTGCATTTGGTGAAGTCACGTCCTTGACCACCCGTTCCTCGGTTGTCTACGCAAACAATCCAGTAGCCTTCGTTGGCGAGCATTTGGTACCAAAAGAAGTCCCTTCCGCCAAAATTGTCGGTGACTTGCTGACTTCCCGGGCCGCCATACAAAAACATCAACACGGGATATTTTTTATTCGCATCAAAATCGACGGGCTTGATCTCCCAAGCGGGTAGGTTTTGCCCGTTGGTCGCTTGCATGGTAAAGAAGGTTTTTGGGGACAGCGCGTAGTCTTTCATGCGGGTAAGGAGATCCGCATTGTCTTCAAGCACACGAATTTCATTGCCTTTACTGTCATGTAGGCTAAAACGTGCAGGGGAATTGGCATCTGAATGATTCAGGATGAAGTTGGCAAAAGTGGTACTGAAGGTGGCGCCATTCCAGCCCTTGTCAGTGCTCAAACGCTTTGCCTTACCCCCGCGGAGGTTGCTTCGGTAGACTTCGCGTTGTGCAGGAGTCACCGCCGCTGCTTGATAGTAGATATAGCCATTGGCTTCATCTACGCCATAGAGTTCTGTGACTTCAAACGCCCCTTTTGTCAAAGCAGAAACGCTGTTCTTCATTGGGTCCACTAAATAGGCATGGTTGAATCCAGCACGATCAGACATCCACACAAATCGACCATCTTGCAAGAAGGTCAAATTGTGGTCCGCATCCGTGTAGGCGGCATCCGTTTCTAGCAAAACCAAATTGTTTTGCCCTGTCAAGGGATTGTGTGCCATCAATCGAAGGCTATCCTGGTGGCGGTTCAATAAAGAGAGGTAGAGCTCGTTTTTAGGGTTCCAATGAATGCGCGGAACATATTCATAGGTCAATCCCGTCGTGGCTTCTTTGGATGTGCCATTTTGGGTGTCAAAAACCCAAATCGTCACCAGGGAATTGTCTTCCCCTGCTTTTGGGTACTTAAAAACATAAGGTTCGGGATAGAGTGCTTTGCCGTAGACGTCCATGCTAAATTCTGTCACGCGTCGCTCGTCAAAACGGTAATAGGCCAAATAGCGGCCATTGGGGGACCAGCTCAATCCGACATGAAAACCAAATTCTTCTTCATACACCCAATCGGGTGCTCCATTTAGAATCGCATTGGTTTGGCCGTCCGATGTGACACGGTGTGATTCGTTCAAACTTAAAGAGCGGTAATACACATTGTTGGCATGAACCCAGGCAATACGGTCGCCATCGGGCGCCAGAACAGGGTTTTGGATGGCTTCATCGCTCACCAAAGTGGTTGTGCCGCTACGGAGGTCATGCACATACACCTTTGCGGTATAGGAATGTCGATAAATAGACGTCACTTCATCCTCAATGATGAGTTTTTGTTCCCCTGCCGTCCATGTATAGCTACTGAAGGAGAGTGCCTCCCCTTGGGCGTTTTTGGCGGCGCCTTTCGTGACTAAGACCCCCTGAGATTCACCGGTGGCAAAATCAAATTTTTCAATACCCTCTGCTGTCTGACGCGAATAGTGAAGGCCATCCTCCATAGAACGCAGGCCCCAAACACCTTTGGCAGAAAAGGCTTTAGATCGGAAGACATCGTCAAAAGTGACCGGATTTTGAGCAAAGGAGACCAGCGTCGCAAAAAGGGCTCCAGCAAAGAGAAACTTGCGCATCATAAGGTTGTAATTTAGTCAGCAAAATAGCTGTAATGACCGAAGATAATCCAAAATGGCTCCGTTTGATTCTGGGCGTTTTGCCCGCAGAACGTGTTCGCTTAGATGCGGAAAGTCTTGAAGCTTTTTCACATGACGAAACAGAAGACCTCCAAGCCTTTCCCCAGGTAGTCTGTGTGCCCGAAAGCACCCAAGAGGTATCGGCCCTGCTTAAAATTGCCCATGCAGAAGGGATTCCCGTGACGGCTGCCGCGGCGCGTACCGGTCTTTCGGGAGGCGCGATTCCCGTGCAAGGCGGCATAGCGCTGAGCATGGAGCGGCTG
This sequence comes from Cryomorphaceae bacterium BACL7 MAG-120322-bin74, assembly GCA_001438205.1. Lineage (GTDB taxonomy): Bacteria > Bacteroidota > Bacteroidia > Flavobacteriales > Schleiferiaceae > TMED14. The sequence goes on along the minus strand of LICG01000046.1, from coordinate 2,549 downwards.
AACCGGATTATCGCGATAGATTCCGCCAATTTTCAGGCGACGGTAGAGCCGGGGGTTATCAACCAAGTCTTTCATGAAGCCTGTAAAGAGCAGGGCCTCTTCTATCCGCCGGATCCTTCTAGTTGGGGTTCGTCCACCATGGGGGGCAATGTCGCCTACAATGCAGGTGGCCCTAAGGCCGTCAAGTATGGCGTGACTTCCGCCTATGTCCTCAATCTTGAAGTGGTCATGGCCAATGGAGATATCCTTTGGACAGGCGCCAACACCTTAAAGAATTCAACAGGATACAACCTCACCCAATTGATGGTGGGATCTGAAGGCACTTTGGGTATCATCACAAAAATTGTAGTGCGGCTTTTACCCTATCCAAAGCACGCCTTTACCCTGTTGGCGCCTTTTTCTTCAGCGCAAGCGGCTTGTGCTGCGGTAGCCAAAATATTTCAAGCGGGCGTGACCCCTTCGGGCTTAGAGTTTATGGAGCGCGATGCCATTGAGTGGACCCTGCAGTATGTGGAGGGGGTAAGCATCCCCACAGGCCCCGAGATTCAAGCCCACCTTCTGATCGAGGTCGATGGATTTGACGAAGAAGCGGTCCTTAAGGAAGCAGAAACCATCGCCCAGGTGGTAGAAGAAGCCGGGGCATCAGAAGTTCTCTTTGCTCAGAGTGCGCAGGAGCGTGATGCCATTTGGAAACTACGACGTCGCGTAGGGGAAGCGGTAAAAAAACATAGCATCTACAAAGAAGAGGATACCGTGGTCCCGAGGGCAAAATTGCCCGAGCTCCTTGCAGCCGTCAAGCGCATTGGCGAAGAATACGATTTTCAGTCCGTCTGCTATGGCCATGCGGGGGATGGTAATTTGCATGTCAATATTGTCAAGGGAGCGATGTCTGATGCAGACTGGGAAGGTCCTAGGCTAAAGCAAGGCATCCGAACATTGTTTAAGGAGGTGGTTGCCATGGGCGGCACCATTAGTGGAGAACATGGAATTGGCCTAGTCCAGAGAGAGTATTTGGACATCGCCTTTTCCCCCGCCGCCATGCGCCTTCAAAGAAATATCAAAAATGCGCTGGACCCCAAAGGAATTCTCAATCCAGGGAAACTTTTTCCTGAAGCCTAAAAGTTTTTTAAGGACTTAGTTTGACGCAATAGGGTAGGCTACCTCATTGCGGCGAATGATCTCATAAGGCGCATTGTAGCCATAGACCTCTACCGGGCCGGTAATGTCATAGCCTTGCGCGTCACACCATTGCTTTAATTTTTGGCCGGCGGCTAATCGTTTATCTTCAGAGAGAATTCCGCCAAAACGATACACGGCTAGGCGCCGAGACGGCTCTTCGACAAAATGCACACGTGCGTCGTTGGGCAGCGGCAGTTTATCCACGGTCATTTTGGCTGACATAAAAAAGCGCATGGTTGGGGCGCTTTCTTCCATAATCAGGGAAACTGGGGCCGTCATTTCCATGGAAGTTTGGCTTTGGTTGCCGCCAAAAATGTACCGAGCTAAAGGTTGAAATCCTTTGCGCATGGCGCTATAATTAGCCTCATCTACCTGGACTTCGGCCCACAGACTTGGCGCATATTCGCGCAGCTCAAAATCATGTTCTGAAGCTAAGACGGTGTAGGTGGGTTGTTCCAATTTTTTCGATTGATGATAGGTGAAACCCCAAAACCCTAACGCCAAAATGCAGATGGAAGCTAATACCCAATTCATGCCTAGAGAACAGATGACGGCCCCAAATGTTCTCCAGGCGATTCAGCAGGGATAAACTTTGGCGCATGTGCAATAGCAGATGTAGGATTGAGCTGCTTGCGCATCCAATGGACATCGCACCAGGCACCAAACTTTTGCCCTGCTTGGGAATAGGTCGTAAATCCCTCGTATCCACAGGCTTTGTGCAACGTCACACTGGCTACATTGGGCATTGTGATAACGCCGTAGGCCCATAAGAATCCACGACCTGTGAGCTGTGGCAATAAAGCTTGGTAGAGCTTTTTTCCCAACCCATTGCCTGGTTGTGCGACATAGACAGAGGTCTCCACGGCCCATTGATAGGCTACGCGCTCCCGATGGGTGGTTGCATAGGCATAACCCATCACCTGGTCGTCGTCCACCGCCACTAAAAATGGAAAGCGCCCAGCGATAGACGCCAAGCGCTTCGAAAAATCTTTAACGTTGGGCACGGTGAGTTCAAACGTAGCCGTGCTGTCTGTGATAATGGGCCCATAGATAGCAAGAATACCCACCGCATCCTGCGGTTTATACGCGCGAATCTGCATAAAGCCTTAGTCGCGGCGCCCCATGTAGAGCATCACATAATAGAGCAACTGCGTGGCCGCTGCAGCGGCAGCTACGAGATATGTACGTGCAGCCCACTTTAAAGCGTCTTCGGCCATGCCGTGGTTGTGCGGATGGGTGATTCCGGCACTTTTGAGCCATACCAATGCACGACGTGAAGCGTCAAACTCAACAGGGAGGGTGATCAAGGCAAATCCGGCGATCACCGCTTGGGTTCCGATTAAGAGCAATAAAATTCCATCGTAGCCCAG
>LICG01000045.1 GCA_001438205.1 Cryomorphaceae bacterium BACL7 MAG-120322-bin74 | reverse complement strand
GGCTGTCATGGTTGCCTATGCGCCAACCTCGCCTATAATAGAGGTGATCCAAGCAAAAGAGGACAGCAATGGCACGGTTCAAGTCGAAGTGCACGTATCTAGTCCGGCACCCATGCACCGCGTAATGCTCCGCACCACCCAAAATGATTTTGATACGGTAACGACACTGTCAAGCGATACGAGCATATGGGTAACCGCCCCGACCATTGCGAACGTATACTTTGTCAGTGCCTGCGCAGCAACCCTTCAATCAGATGGTCACAGGCTAGAAAGTCTTTTTAGTCAAGAAAAAATGATCTTGGCAGGCCAGGTTGGCATAGAGGAGCAAATGGACCTACCCAAACCCACCGCACTCTTTACCCTTTTGCAAAACCGCCCTAACCCTTTTGATGAATCTACCTGGATCGGGATCCATGCTGCCGCTCAAATTCAAGAAGAGTATGGGGAAATTTGCATCACCGATATGGCTGGGAGACTGATTAAGGTATTACCCATCACCTTGCATGCAGGTGTAAATGAGGTCCTTTACCGCCATGGATATGGCGAAGTAGGCACCTACAACTACAGTCTTTTTATTCGGGGCACGTGCTTAGAATCAAAAAAAATGATTTTTGCAAACTAGTGCGATTATATTTTTTCCTTACCAATAGAATATTTAACTTGTGTCCCACAAACACTCACCTAAACAATTGATATGATTAAAAAACTTACTCTCAGCGCATTACTAGTTGCGGGAGCCTTTGCGTCTAACGCGCAGCAGGTCATTCTGAACGTAATGAACCCCTCAACAATTGCAGGGGTGTATGCCCATACAAACCAAGGAAATGGCTCCGCATGGGGCTTGGCCAACTTGCTTGATCCTGCAGATGCAGTTTTAGACACGTTGGTTATGATGGACGACGGCGACACAAACCAAAACAACAGCTACGGATATGTATTCCCCCAGAGCTATTGCGGGTGTGATTCTTCTGGAGTAATGAACAGTAGCGTTGACTTCTCAGGAAAGATTGTACTGATTTCACGAGGCAGTTGTGAATTTGGGAAAAAGGCATACTTGGCACAGCTCCGCGGGGCTGTCGGTGTGATTATCTATAATGCATTCTTGGATTCGGACCCTTCAGGTGGAATGATTAACATGGCTGGAGGCGTCTACGGTATTAACGTGACCATTCCCGTGGCGTTTGTAGTGAATGGCACAGGACAAACACTGAAAGATGAATTGGACAATGGAACCACCGTCGTAGCCTTCTTGGGCGCGAAAGCGGGTGCCTTTGGCAATGATTTGGCCATGAGTGCAAACAAGGTCCTTACTCCTGGAGAAATGGCACGTCCGCAGTTAATTTCTGCTGACTCTACCGACTACTCCGTTGCCCTTGGGTTCTGGATGCGTAATGACGGATTTTCTAATCAAACCGCTGCAGTGGCAGGTGCAGAAATCACCTATAACGGCAGCGTTGTTTACACCAACACCACCAACTCTTTTGGTTTGAACAGTGGAGACTCTAGTTATATCTCCTTTCCTCCTTTTGCACAAGCATCTTATCCCAATGGAGAATACACCTTTACGTATAGCGCAGCTATTTCAGGGGGTACGGATGATTTTCCTGCGGACAATGAGATTAGCTATACCGTTCGAATGAACGATGGCATCTATTCCTATGCGCGCGTAGATTCAGACTTCCAGCCTTTGGACAACGTCTCGGTTCGTCCAAGCTCATTCTCTTATTGGGCTCCAGCCTTGCATTTCTATCACAAGAATGCATCGAATATGACCATGGACGGAGTCAAGTTTGCGGCCTTCATGACCAATGGTGATTCGATCACAGGTCGTTCGTTGGACATCGCTGTCTACGAGTGGGATGATTTCTTCTTTGGTTTGAATGACCCAGGTATCAGCACCAGCACCTTGTCTAATACGCCTATCTTGTTGGAGTCTTATACCTTCATGGATGAGTATCAAGACAGCGCAGTGACGCACATGTTCCAGACCCCATTAGAATTGACTAATTACCAGCGTTACGTTGTTGCTGTTGTATCTGCCAATACGGATATGTACCTCAACCACTCACGTGATCCATCTTATGGCTTCAATGAGACTCAGTCTACTGCGCAGCCTGTTTGGCTCTTGATGGTCGATGGCACTTGGTCCACCTCGCATTGGGACGACTATGTACCCACCATACAGTTGATTATGAGCGAGAACAACATCTCTGTGGATGAAGTTGCGGCTGAATTAAAGCCTTATCCTATCCCTGCAGCACACATCTTACATATCCCAATGCCCAACGTGGGTAATGAGGGTAGCCTTATGGTGTATGACATGTTAGGCAACTTGGTACTTAGCCAGGAAGAGCTGAACAAAGACGGAAACCTTCTTAAGGTAGACGTTAGCACACTTCCTTCTGCGAATTATCTCTTCACCATCACTTCTGCTGATGGCAAGAACTCAAGCTTTACGGTGGTTGTAGGACGTTAATCGTCCTATCGCCTAAACGCAAGCGCCCGGGGAAACCCGGGCGCTTTTTTATTGTTTAAAAAAAGATGCGCTACAAATGGGGTTTGCACTCCTCCTTACACAAATTGGTAGTCTACGCCAGACACTTGGGTTAACAGGGTTTGCGGCGCATCTAACACCTTTGCTGCCATAGGCGGAGTTGGTGTCACGGGACTGTTGACGGCTAGATATTCTTTGATCACTTCATGCAGGGTAAAGTCCTTTGTCAAACCATTCTTAACCCCTTTAATGCGGCACAAAATATCATCAGGATCCCCATCACGCTCACAGGCAGACAAGGTGTACATTCTTGATAACTCAATGGGTTCCCCGTGGATAAGGGCCTTCTTTACGCGCTGACCCTTGGGCGCAAAAGCCTCAAACTCAATGGTCATGCCTTGAAACTTGATTACCCAACCCCCAAAGCGTTCAGCTGCTTCTTTGGCAAATACATTGTTGAGCTCCTTTTCTAACCATTTTTTAATTTGCGCGCCATTGGCTTGCGCTACGCGCACATTCGAATCTACGGGTAGCATATCAAACAAGTAGCCCGCGGTTATTGGCACATTGCCTGTGTGGTCCGGGGTCGTACGCGGAGGACAAAAGCGGAAGCCATTTGAAAGGACGACATCTATATCCTTCAGTTTCCAGTTAAGGGCATTAAGAATCATGGTATCCATAGGATTCTCAATCACAAAGTAGCGATACAGGGGCAAAGTGCTGTAGCCCACGATGGTATCAATCTCCGCCTTGAAGGGCGCCTCATTTACCGCAATGATATTGGCTAATTTGGCATCTGCCGGATAGGTTTCTGCATTGACCTCATCTAAGGTGTAGGTATCCTTTACCAACTTGCCGTTTTCAAAGCGCATCTCAAGACGTCCAACAAAGGACCCAAAGGCGCCAGGCTCTACCACTTTGGCATACGTACACGCAATGGGCACACGTACACGTTCATGGGTATCTCCACCAAAAATGTAGTCTACCCCTTCGCATACAGGGAGATTAGCCAGTGCGATTTGTTGTGAAAGCCCCATATGGGCAATAATGATCACCGCTGCACACTTTTCTTGGTTGCGCAACACATCCACATAGTATGCGGTATTTTCCTCGGGTTTGGAATACAAAATCCCCTTAGAATAGTTGGGCGACTGACGTACCGGCACCAGGTGGTCGGTATAGCCTAGGAAGCCGATTTTTACGCCATTGACGGTCCAGATATGGTACGGTGGAAAGATTAATTCCCCTCTTTTACCCTCTCCTGCATCGTGGAACATATTGGCACAAATCTTGGGGGCATGCAAGGACCCTAAAAGCGCCTGCATGGCTTTTTTATAATATACCACCTCCCAGTTACCTGGCAGGTATAGGTCGTAGCCTAAAGCGTTCAGAATGGGCACCATTGCTTGACCAGTCGTCTTCACACTTAATTCAGAACCCTGAAACATATCTCCTGTGTCCATCAAAAAGCTGTGGGCATGCTTCGCGCGTTCTTGCTTCAAATAAGTAGCCAGGTGGGCATAGCCGCCCGTTTTTCGGTAGACGGCTTGGTCATTTTCCCAGAACATCTCATCGTGCGGGTGCACTTGACAATGTACATCTGTGGTTTGGAGTATGGTTACGGTGGCATTGCCACGATCATCCGCTACCTCCCCAGATGCCGTACCAGAGGGATTTGTCCCGTCATCATCAGCTAGAAGGGTTTGAATGCCTTTAAATGCGGCCACAGAACCGAGAGCGCCTGCGCCCAATAGGAAAGATCTACGTTTCATCTCTTGGTGTATCTAGATTGAATAGGGATTTATTTGGCCGCTACAGCCATCGCGTCAAGTTTTGCTTTGATGGGACCAAATGGGCCCAACTTATGTTGTTCTTCAGAAAAACCATCTGCATACGGACCAAATGGGTGATCATACGGCTTTTTAGACAGGTCGGGCCAATCCCCAGACAAATCTTTGGAAGGTCTTGGCTGGGTATTGACCCAAGCGGCCACATCCCATGCTTCTTCATCCGTTAATTGGGCCTCATCATGTGAAGCGCCTTGGGGCATATTCCACTTGACATATTTGGCAAAGTTGGACATACGGTACAATCCTGCCCCGTCATTGTAACTCAGTGGACCCCATAAAGGGGGATAGGTATAGACCCCAGCCGCATCTATAACCCCTTGCCCATCTACTTGATGGCAAGAAATACATTTTTCTACATATACAGCCTCCCCATGCACTGGGTCAAGTGCTCTATTTAAAAAGGCCAGGTCCTTAAAGCCAGAACCAGGAGGCTTTTCTCCTTTGGGCACTTCTTTGCCCAGGAATTGAATGTAGGCGGCCATCGCTTGCATCTCTGGAGAATCCGCAGTGAGCGCGGTGCCATTTAGGCTGCGTTCAAAGCAGTCATTGATGCGCTTAACCACATCTTCCACTTGGCCAGAACGTGCGCGCAATTTTGGGTAGGTAGCGGCAACCCTGGAGTAGTTGTTTCCAAACACTTTGGTCCCTGCTTCTAGATGGCAATTCTGACAGTTAAGCCCATTGGTATTGCCCGCTTTTATCTTGCCATTGGGACCGAAATATTGTGCGGTATAAGCGACCAATTCCTTGCCATAAAGCAACTGTGCTCTTTGGGCCGAATCTGCCACAGCCAACACATCCGGTGCCTGCCAGTATTCCATTACAGGCTTTGCCCCTCCTCCCTCTTCTATGTTTGTTGCTAATGACCTAAAGGATGCCCTCCATTGTTGTACCCAAGGGGTAGGTTGGGTAAAATACCCAATATAGATCGATAGCAAAACAATCATGGCTACCAAAAAACTCGTAAGGCCCAAAAGCTGCCGAAGCAATTTTTGCCCTAGGGGATCCATCCAATTAGGCTTGGCCATTCTTGGTTTTAGTGGGGCAATTTGTCACGCAGAAGGCCATAGGTATAGGTTCCTAAAACCGCAAAGAAAAGCACCACGAACATGGAAGTGATTCCGTAGCCCACATTGACCACAATGGGTCCAGGGCAGGCGCCACTTAACGCCCAACCCAAACCAAAGAGGGTGCCGCCCAAAAGGGACTTCACCATCTGGGGCTCTTTAGACGAAAATTTAATGGGGTTGCCTTGGATGTCATTCAGGTTAAACTTTTTAATCAAGAAAACGCCCACAACACCCAACACAACTGCTGTGCCTATGATGCCATACATATGAAACGACTGGAAACGGAACATTTCCTGAATCCGATACCAGGACATGGCTTCGGATTGTGCCATAATGATTCCAAACAAGGTGCCCGCGAGGAGATATTTAAAAAACTTCATCAGTAAATAGGTTTAAGCCAATGGATAAATGAATGGGAAAAGCAAATGGGTCATCACGAGTCCACCTAGGAAGAAGCCCACTACCGCTACCAAAGAAGGCAACTGAAGATTGGACAGTCCTGAGATCGCATGACCAGAAGTACAACCCCCTGCATAGCGGGTTCCAAACCCCACCAAAAATCCACCAATGGCAAGTACTAAAAAGCCCTTTAAGGTCAACACTGATTCCCAACTAAATACTTCAGAAGGTTGCATGCCTTCGGGCGCAGCAAAGCCAAGCGTCGACAGATCCGCAAGGGTCTCAGGCGAAATAATAACGGCGGTACCTCCATGCATAAAGTGGTATGAAATAAATCCTCCTAGGGCTGCCCCTACCAAAAAAGTAAGATTCCATGTGTTTTCTCGCCAATCAAAATCAAAAAACTTGATTTTTCGCCCAAAAGTCATGGCACAAATCGTGCGCAAATTGGAAGAAAAACCAAATGACTTCCCAAAAAAGATCAAGGTAAACATCACCGCGGAGATGAGCATGCCAGAAAACCACCATGGCCAGGGACTAATGAGAAAATCTATCATGTAAGAACGTTTTAGGTTGAAATGATTTCTCTCCTAAGATATTCAACGTTCTCTAATTAGAGTGTGATGAAAGTCACTTCACCCCTTTGTTCGATGCACCAGATGGACAAAAGTCATGAGTTGTTTCTTCTTGGTGGGGGTCTCGTGCTCCCATATGACAGACTTTTCGAGCTTATAATCTGCGTGAAACAACGCAACGATGGCCTTCTCATCATAGCGCTGCACAGGCAGGCTAGAGCATTTTTCTGGACCATCTAGCGCAAATGTCCCTATAATGATATGCTTAGGCACCCACTTTTTGAGGTTTGCCACATACGTATCTATTTCTTCTTTGACTGTGAGAAAATGGAAAACCGCTCGGTCATGCCAGACGGCAATATCTCTTTCTGGCTTGTAATCTAAAACATTACAAACGCGGTAACTGATCGCATTGCGCCCCTCATCGGATTTCAGCTCCATCTTAGCTTGTGCCAACGACCGAATCGAGATATCAAAAACTTCTACTTGTTCATGGCCTGATTCCACCACCTTTTCTGCCAACGCACTGCGTCCACCGCCACAATCGACGACCATTTCTTTGGGGTTAAGAGAGAGCCCCCGTATCCAATCTAGACTGGGCTGAGGCTCATCTTGCGTCCAAGAAACATCTTGGATCGTTTTTGTTTCATAGATGTTTTCCCAGTGTTCTCGAAGGGTCGATTTGTCAGCCATAGTGCAAACATGGTGATTATATCCTAAATGCGTCGTGACCTACATCACGCAGAAGGTCCTGCAGCGCCTCGTGGGTTTGGGCCTTTAGGGGTATTCCGGCTTTTGAACCCACCACCCGCGCGACCTTGTCCATTACCACCCGCGCTAGATCGGCCACCTGCACGGCCTTGACCTGGGCGACCTGGTCCACGTGACCCTGGATTCCATGCGGGCGCCTCGCCTAAGCTATCAGGAGGAGAAAGCTTGTCAAAATCACGCTCTAGGAGACGTTCAATCTTGGTAAAGCGGTACATGTCCTCTGGGCAGACAAACGTAATCGCCATGCCTTCTGTTTTGGCACGTGCGGTACGCCCAATTCGGTGTACATAATCTTCTGCATCGTTCGGCACATCATAATTCACGACCAGATCAATGCCCTTAATGTCGATTCCGCGGCTCATTACATCGGTGGCCACCATGATGCGAATCCGGCCAGCCTTAAACGCGCTGAGTGCTTTCTCTCGGGCATCTTGTTCATAATCTGAGGACATGCCCTGTACAGAGTAGTTGCGTTGGGCCAGCTTTCGCGTAAGCTGCTCTACTTTCTTCTTGGTAGAACAGAAAATGAGGATACTGTTAAATCCGTCTTTGTCCTTGAGCAGGTGCTGGGCCAAGCCGATCTTTTGCTCTTCAAAAGCAAGATAAATTTGTTGTGTCACCCCCTCTGCAGGCTTAGAAATAGCCACCGAAACCTCTTCAGGGTTCTTCAGAATCTCTTTGGCTAGATTGCGGATCTTAGGTGCCATGGTAGCCGAAAACATCAAGCTTTGACGCACTTCTGGCAAAGTTTTGATGATGCGCATGATGTCATCATAAAAGCCAATATCCAGCATGCGGTCTGCCTCATCTAGAATAAGATACTTGACCTCAGAAAAGTCCACGTTGCCCTGTTCCATATGGGAGATCAATCGCCCTGGGGTTGCAATGATGATGTCTGCGCCACCTTTGAGCGCTTGTGCTTCTTGATCCCATGCCACGCCATCACTGCCGCCATAGACGGGATGACACTTCACTTGAGCAAAATAGGCTAAGCCTTGAACTTGGTGGTCAATTTGAATAGCCAATTCACGCGTTGGACACAATATGAGCGCCTGCACTCCCCCCAATGGGCTTTCAGAAATATGATTCAGAATAGGCAGCACAAATGCGGCCGTCTTGCCCGTGCCCGTTTGGGCACAGCCGATCACGTCCTTTCCCTCTAGGATGAGCGGTATGGCTTTGTCTTGAATTTCGGTCGCATCTACATAATTCATGTAATCGATGGCATCCAATAATGAGTCGTTGAGACCGAATTCTGTAAACTTCATACGTTCCGCGTGTAGTGGCTGCAGTTGAGCAGCGGCGCAAAGGTAGGGCTTTGTCGGCCGTAGGATCTAGTCGTCTCCCTTAGAGCCGAATCTAGTCCATTCTCAAAACCTCCAACCGGTAAAGATGATCATGATACACCCATTGCCCTAGGTATTTGTCCGGGCCGGACGACAACCTGGACCCTTCTCATTCCCTATTGTTTCACAAATCTGATGGTTTTAGCCGCTTTACCATGAAGTACTTTTATGAGGTACGTACCTGAAAATAAATGCGAGACATCAACTTTTTCTGTTCCGCTTAGCCCTATGTAAGAACCCAAAATTTGTCCTTGGATGTTCACAATGGTCACATCGTACGGGTCAAGAGGCCCTTCAATATGAAGGTACTCGGAAGCCACAGGTGAAGGATATAGGTTGATGTTTAGTGGCGATTCCATCTCGTCCACATCCGTGACGTTTTGCGCAATACTTACGTTCACAAATTCCCAATTACCAAAAGAAAACCCTGGCACAGGTTCTGTGATTTCCCAAAAGATTGTGTCATGATTCAGACACATCAGTCCCGCAGCGTTGTTGACCAAGAGTGCCTTCACGATTAAGGAATCGGCATCCGTGACATTGTGATTAAAATACATTAACGCTGCATTGCCGATGGTGGTGTCCCGATGAACTATGTTGCCTTGAAAATCAGAAATCTCCCATGTGACAATATTAGAATCCCTTGGGCTGATCAAATAAGGCCCGGGGGTGTACAGTTGACAAAAGGTCGAATCAGATGCGGAAACCGAAAGGCCCACCCATGAACATTGTTGGCCAATAGCCGTATGACTCAATGCTACAAAAGCCAATGTGGTGATGTACTTTCTCATGAGGTTTGAAATTATTGGAGATCAAATCTAATTCATTGCTCAAAACCAAATCTAATGCCCTCCTGAAAAAATTAACCCACACCATTCAAGAGATAAACCCAAAAATTCGAAGGCGATTCCCAATTATTTCCGAGCAGCTTTTACTATAAAATACACTGCTGGCATTTGCCCTTACACCTTTCGCGTATCTGGTCTGTCTGACATATTTTCACTTGAGATTCCTGTACTTTCCGAAAGTCTTCCGCATCATTTATGCTCTCATATTAGATTATAGACATGCATGAATTGAGTGATCT
>LICG01000044.1 GCA_001438205.1 Cryomorphaceae bacterium BACL7 MAG-120322-bin74 | reverse complement strand
CCGTAAGATGGGCGGTCGCTGCGCTGTGGACGGTCACCCCAGGCAGGCTTATCGCCGAAACTTGGCTTATCTCCGAAACGCGGCTTGTCGCCGTAAGATGGGCGATCGCTGCGCTGTGGGCGGTCACCCCAGGCGGGCTTATCACCGCGGTCTTGGCGTGGTGGACGGCGGTCATCGCCTCCTGCACTTGGACCAAAAGATTTTTGTGGACGGTCGCCGTAGGACGGGCGGTCGCTGCGCTGGGGGCGATCACCCCAGGCGGGCTTATCACCGCGGTCTTGGCGTGGTGGACGGCGGTCGCCGTCATTTCCCTTTAGGCTAAATTTACGTTTGCCGTCAGGTCCTTTTTCTTCAGAAAAAGATGCTTTTGAGGGTTGACCAGTGTCGCCCTCACGGCGAGACGGTTGGTTGGTCGGACGCGAAGGATTCTCCCCACGCGGTTGGTTCTGTTCTTCCACAGGTATAAATATTTTTGCAAAGGTAGGAAATTCCTGTACTGTAATCATCTATTCCCATCCCTGCCAGACGTTTGTAAATACCTGAATATGTGGGGATTTCAGGTCACCACAGACAATGCATAGGTCCATTTCTACTTCATGCAAGCACAATGATGGTGGACGAAGTGCCGTCGCGGCTCGGTGAACGCGTCGTGCTTGACGGTCCAATAGGGGCCGCTCACTCGTCACACATTGTCGGTACTTCACCTCTACCGCAACCAATCGCTCTAGGATGGGGTGCCACATGAGTAGATCTACTTCTGCCCGGCCCAAGCGGCCATTTTGGCGCAAAAGCGTGTAGCCGAGTTGTTGAAAATATAGTAGGGCAATAGCTTCAGCTCGGAAGCCAGTCCATCGTCGGTTAAGCAGGGGAGAGGGTGGCACCTGACAAACCTACGGTCAAGCGATACGGCAAGCCGGTAACAAACGGTTCATTGTCAGAAGTATGCCCAAAAGGAAGGCCGCATGCCAGTGGGGTATTTGGAGGAAATGCCGCCGTGATAATCTCTAGGGGGTCTTTTCCAAAGGGTCGTGCATTGTCTTTCATCTCCGAAAAGCTGCCTAATGCCACGCCGGCAAGGCCTTCAAACCCCCCAGCTCGGCGCAATCCCCAACACATTCGGTCTAAGTGATAGCGGTACTCATCTAAATCCTCTAAAGCAAGAATACATCCCTTGAGACTTGGAAAACTAGAAGACCCGAGCATGCTGTAAAGGACAGATAGATTACCTCCAAATAAAGGTCCGAATACATCGCCTTGCACATTCAAGGGCTGTGCCGACGCTTTTAAAGCCTGAGGGTTTCCGGCAAGTAAGAGCGCTAACCCCTGCAAACTAGCTTCACTGGAGTCGGGTGCTTGGATGGGCATCCAACTATGCACGGCGCATATGCCTTGTTGAAAAGCATGCCCCAATAGCATGGTGAAGTCACTAAATCCAATAAGCCACTTAGGCTGGGTCAGCAGGCTAGGCCAATCAATGCCATCGACCATGCGAACAGCCCCATAACCGCCACGAATACTCCAAATAGCTTTGACCTCTGTATGCCGAATAGCCCAGTTGACATCCTCCGCTCGTTGGGCATCTGTTCCGCCAAATTGATCTGAGACTGCGCCAAGGTTGGGAGCGCGGTAGGCCACCCATCCATGCGCCTGAATCCAGGCCTCTGCTTGGGCGATGACCGGGGCTTCCGCAAAGCGCGAAACAGAAACAAGTGCAATGCCATCGCCAGGTTTTAGGGCGGAGGGGAGGATGTGTTGTACCATAGGTCCCAACCAAGGTATAGCAATTTGTACTTTTGTATTCCATGAAGTCCTACAAACGTTCCACGATTACCGCTGCTTTGCCCTACGCCAATGGCCCTATTCACATTGGTCACTTGGCAGGCTGCTACCTTCCTGCAGATATCTATGTGCGCTACTTACGCCTCAAAGGGGAAGAAGTAGCTTTTGTCTGTGGTTCTGATGAGCATGGAATGGCTATCACCATGAAGGCGCGTAAAGAGGGCGTTCAGCCCCGGGTTATTGTCGACCGCTATCACGAAATGATGCGTAACGCACTGGCTGATTTTGGCGTGCAGTTTGATGTTTATTCTCGAACTTCTTCACCTAAACATGCCCAAGTCGCAAGTGATTTCTTTGAAACGCTGTACAAAAAGGGAGCATTTGAAGCCCGCGAAACAGACCAATATTACGACCCCGAGGCAGAGCAGTTTTTGGCGGACCGATATATCACGGGAACCTGCCCAAAATGCAAAGCTGCGGGCGCGTATGGAGATCAGTGTGAAAAATGTGGGTCTACCCTAAATCCGACAGACTTAATCAATCCCCAATCCACCCTTTCGGGTGCAGCGCCCATACTCAAGAAAACCACCAATTGGTTTTTACCTCTAGATAAATTAGCGCCAGACTTGCGTGCCTATATAGAGTCCCACCCTGAGTGGAAATCCAATGTCTACGGCCAGTGTAAATCATGGTTAGATGCAGGAGAAGGTTTGCAGCCACGCAGTATGACACGTGACCTCGACTGGGGGGTTCCCGTTCCGGTAGAGGGGGCTGAAGGCAAGGTGTTGTATGTCTGGTTTGATGCCCCACTTGGGTACATCACCGCCACCCAGGAGTTATTTGGAGATGACTGGGAAAAGTGGTGGAAGGATGAAGATACCCGCCTGGTGCATTTTATTGGAAAGGACAACATTGTCTTCCATTGCTTGATCTTCCCCGCTATTTTGATGCAGCATGGGGGATACATTCTTCCCCAAGACGTGCCTGCCAATGAGTTTCTAAATCTTGAAGGAGAGAAGCTTTCTACCTCGCGTAATTGGGCGGTTTGGTTGCACGAATATTTGGAGGATTTTCCGGGTAAGCAAGATGCCTTGCGGTATGCCTTGTGTGCCACCATGCCCGAATCCAAGGACAATGATTTTACTTGGGCAGATTTTCAGCAGCGAAATAATTCAGAGTTGGTCGCCATTCTAGGTAATTTGGTCAACCGTGTTATGGTGTTAAACCACAAACATGCAGGAGGAGTGGTGCCGACCCCGGGCCATGCCCCTGAAGATTTGGCGGCCATGAAGGCCATAAATATTCAGAGTAAAAAGGTTGCGGAAGCCTTGGAGGCGTATCGCTTCCGCGAGGCGCTCACAGAGGCGATGAATTTGGCTCGGGTGGGCAACAAGTATTTAGCTGATGCGGAGCCTTGGAAGGTGATAAAACAAGACCCTTCACGCGCACTTGAAATCCTAGGGACGGCCACCCAAATCATGGCGGCCTTGGGCATTGTGATGGAACCTTTTTTGCCTTTTACTGCGGCAAAAATCCGCACCATGTTAGGGATGGGCTCCCCCGAATGGAGCTTGCTGTCTGAGGCCCATCGTGTGCAGCCAGGACAAGGCTTACATGAAGCTGCCTTATTATTTGAAAAAATTGAAGATCAAGCCATGGAGGCACAACGCGCCAAGCTTGTCAAACCCGAAGTGACCATGGAATCCGAAGAAACAGAAAAAGCCATAGCCCCGATTGCCGAGAATATTGATTACAGCCAATTTGAGGGTCTGGACTTGCGCGTTGCCACCGTGCTTGAGGCAACGAGAGTGCCAAAAGCAGATCGATTATTGCAGCTAACGCTTGATACCGGCGTGGATACGAGAACCGTATTATCCGGTATTGCGGAACATTTCAGTCCGGAAGAAGTCATTGGACGTCAAGTGGTATTATGGGCCAATTTGGCGCCAAGAAAAATTCGCGGCATTGAATCTCAAGGCATGATTCTCATGGCAGAAGATCCTACGACAGGCCGTTTAGAATTTGTCCAGCCCGGGTCCGCCCTGCCGGCTGGGGCAAGTATTAGGTGATGCCTTTGTGCATGCGCTTTGGCCCCGTAGTTCAATGGATAGAATAGACGTTTCCTAAACGTTTGATCCGGGTTCGATTCCCGGCGGGGCCACAAAACACGCTGAGTCAGCCACGTTGTATTGGACAGCCAGCTTCTTGTGTCTTGACCATAGGTACTTTGCCTACATTTGAGACAAACACAGGACCATGAAAAAGGCCAATACTTCTCTTCTTTTTGGCGCAATGGCGCTCATGTTACAGGGCCCACTCCGAGGACAATCAGCCATCAGTTATGACGGCGTAAATGATTTTGTTGAGGTGCTTTCAGCATCACAGCATGTGACCAATAAGAGCATAAGCATGGCTTTTTGGATTTACCCTACCAACAGCAGTCCTGCCTATCCCAATTTTGATGGATTTGCAGGATTTCGCAATAACAGCAACGCCGACTTTTATATTCTCCAACTCTCATCTACCAATGTGGAATGCCGGTTCCGAAATAGCTCGGGTGTTAATTATGATATCAATGCGGCTGCGCTGGTGTTAAACCAATGGAATCATTATGTCTTGACCTATGATCAGTCCGTTTTGACGCTCTATCACAATGGCTTCTTGATTTCGTCTACTAGTGCAGCAGGTACTTTTAGCAATGCTTTTGTGTCCTTGCATTTGGGCAAATTGGACTGGTCGCCAACGCCCTTTTATTCTACGGCGCAAATGGATGAATTTGGTTTGTGGAACCGCGCATTATCCCAGGTGGAGGTTACGGCCCTCTATGGGTCTTGTTCCATTCCAAATAATTCTGCAGGTCTTCAGCTCCATTACGCTTTTGAAGAGGGTATCGCCGGCGGAAATAATACCACTGTATCCACAGCCATTGACCTCAAGGGAAATACAAATGGCACCTATACCAACGTGGCCATGACGGGGATGGTGTCCAATTTTATCGCGAAGTCTAGGGACATGGAGACTTCAGATACCGTTCAGGCATGCCATAGTTACACAGATTCCTTAGGCAATGACTATACCCAGTCAGGTTTTTACTCCGACACTTCCGTTACGGCTGCAGGTTGTCTTTCTATCGCGAATCTATATCTCACGATTATGACGGCTGATACCCTGGTGACCCAGATAGGGACCACCCTACAGGCAAATGATACAACGGCGCTTAGTTATGTTTGGTTTGACTGTGCTAGCGGTGCTTCGGTGGGCAGTAATGCCAGCTTTACTGCCGCGGCTAATGGCCAATATGCTTGTGTCATCAATGGAGGTAACGGCTGCATGGACACAACGGCTTGCTACTCCATTTCAGGCATTGGCCTCGGAGAATGGTCTGCTTTGGCTTGGCTAGCGACACCCCGCCCCGGAGTGGACCATGCCCTGCATTTGACGGGACCTATGGATGGTGTCAATGAAGTGCGATTATATAACGCCCTAGGTGAATGTGTCCAACTTTGGCAACACGGCCCCATAGAGTCGAAACAGTTAGTGCCTGGGATGTACGCATTTGTGATATCCACGGCCCAAAGGCAATATTCGCTCAAGGCCTTGGTCCACTAAGATTTTTTTGGATAAGGCCCCCCAAAACTGACCAACACATCGCATCGCTGAACCCAAACGGTTCTATTTTACACCTTGCGCTCTGCGATAAAATGGTCAAGACTATAACGCCCAGGACCCAATAGCATCACCGCCAAAAATCCAAAGGCATATAACAACGCATGCTCCTTGTCCGCTAAGGGATCGCTGCCATGGGCCACAAATGCGGCCACCAACATGGTAAAAGCTGCAGGGGCAGACATCCAACGGGTTTTAAAGCCGACAAAAATCAAAGCGGGGGCCACCAATTCACCCAAAATGGTCAGCGCCAATGAAAGGTTTGTTCCAAGACCTAGGAAATTCATGAAGCGAACAGGTTCGCCGGCGTCCCATGCGGACTGAAGCCGCAGCCATTTGCCCCAGCCATGTGGGATCATCAGGAAGGAAATGCCTGCGCGCAGGAGGAGAAGTCCCATAGATTGCATAGAAAACGAATGTAGGGCAGGATGCTTAAAACTGTGATACTCACTCAAGGGCTTTTTCGTGTGATGTAATATCCTCCACTATCGCATCGGCTAATGCGTTGGGTACGGCAAAAGAGAGGGTATAATGGTCAATTTTCCATGTAAGGGAGGCTTCATCCCAAACCAGCACGCCGGTTCCTCTGCAGCGCCCCATATGTTCGGAGTCTAACTTCTCATCTAGCCAGGCCACTTCACCTCGGGTATATATATGGCGACTATGAGGGACGGGGACAAAGGTCCATGCTGAAGCGCGCTGAAAATAGCGCCGGCTCCAGGTTTTAAAAGCGCTGGTTTCCCAGCGTTCGGAGTCATCCGTCCCAATAAAAATGCTCCAAGGAGAAGCCATGCTGCCAAAATAGGTGGTGGAATCTGCCACACTCGCTGCATGATGCCAGGCATCCATGACTTGATTCACTTCAAGAAGGGTCTGTTCAGGGTCCAAGCTGGCCGGTTCTTTTTGGCTAGGAGGCTGACAGGCCATCATGCAGAGAATGGCAAAGAGGCTCCAAAAAGATGTAGATTTCTGATTCATGTTCCGAAGGTAGCGACTACTTTTGCACCTTGATTTGGCCCCGTAGTACAATGGATAGTATGTGGGTTTCCGGAGCCTAAGATGCAGGTTCGATTCCTGCCGGGGCCACCAATTTAACTAAAAACCCCATTATTTACTGGGGTTTTTTCTTTTGGCTTGAGCGCCATGACTCCGACGGTCTTAACGGCCACCATCCTTTTCGTGTGCCGTATTTTTACCCCCTTAATCGAATCACATGGAAACTCCCTTCTTATACATTGGCCCGGGCATGGGTGTCGGAACACTCATTCTCGTGGTACTTATTGTAGGAATCGTGGTTTTGGCGCTGGGCTACATTTTGTGGGCCAAAGTGAAACGTTTCTTTAAGCGCTCTTGAACGCAATCGCCCTTGCTTTTGCAGGACTTGCGGGCTTTATTCCCATGGCCCTGCTGCTCTTCTTTGTAGCCCTCTTACAGCAATTGGCCAAAGACGCCCTTTCTGTGGTGGATGCCTTACTCTCTATGGCGCCTGAAGAAAGTAAATTGCCTTTAGTCGAATCCCGTACCCAGCGTTTGATGATGTCTTTGGTCAAAGCGTTGGGCCTCTTTTTAGTACTAGGTTTTGGGGTATATGTCCTAGGCTGGGTGGCACCCATCTTTATCTCGGACATCCTGAAATTACCCATAGCGACGGTGCAATTTAATGGGACCCATTGGATGGTCCTTTCATTAGGTGCTAGTCTTCCATTTTTTTGGTTGTCGACAAGGAAGAAATACAGTGCCTATAGTCCCTTGGCTCAGTTGTTTCACCACTTAATCTTGGATTCACCCAATTTGGGCATGCGTTTGTTCCGAAGAGAAGTAAAAAAGTGGAAGCGGGGTCATTCGTTAGATGACCATGCGCCTTTTTTAATTGTGACGGGGTTGGCCCGTGCAGGAACGACCTCCTTACTCAATGGCTTGCAAGCGTCGGGAGCATTCGCTAGCCTGCATTACGGCTACATGCCTTTTTTGCTATCTCCTGGGACGTGGTCGCGGTGGTATCGACCCGTCAACACGATGAAGAAAGAACGTAGTCATGGGGATGGCGTCCAAGTGGGCCTAGCCTCAACAGAGGCACTGGAGGAATACTTTTTTTCGGCCCAAGCGGACTATGTAGAAGCGGAATCGTTAAAAGAATATAACCTGTCGCCAAAACAGGTAGAACAGTATGCGCAATACCGCGCTTTGGTCTTAGCGGTACAGGGCGATAAAAAAACCTATTTAGCAAAAAACAACAATGCCATCTTGCGTTATGCCTCTCTTTCAAAGCAAGCACCCGGGATGGTGATGGCGGTACTTTTCCGACACCCCTTGTACCATGCGGCCTCTTTAGCAGAGATGCACCTGCGCTTTACTGCCTTGCAAACCGAAGACCCCTTTGTCTTGACGTATATGGATTGGCTTGGACATCATGAATTTGGGAAGCACATGAAAGGTTTTGACTTTGCGGATGGGACCCAAATGGCCCAAGGCGACCCCCTGAAAATAGACACATGGTTGCACCGTTGGACTGGGTATTATCAGCGTGTTTTGGCATTGCATAACCACCAAATGCACATCATTGAGTATGATCGTTTTTGCACACAGCCAGGGGCCGTTATTGCTGCGCTGAACAGTCAGTTGGGCAATAAAACGCCTGCGATAGCCATCGTGCCACATCAGAATACAAGACCGACGCCAGAGGGAGCCGACCCCATTATTTTGGCGGAAGCGCTGCATGTTTATGGTGCCTTAAAAGCCTTGCAAATGCCCATGGAGGATGGGCCCTACCTTTGACCTATGCCGCACGCACCCATTTTCATTTTAGGAAGCCATAAGTCTGGGACAAGTTTGCTGCGCTCACTACTAGATGGACATCCCGAACTTTTTGTCATTCCCTTTGAGACGCATTTTATGGCGCTGCTTGGCAATTGGATTACCTACAGCTACAGAAAGCAATTGCCCATCGATGACCCTTCCTTTGCCGAAGGTCTTTTGGAGATTTTGGCGCAATACGCGCGCTCTACGGACCGCAATGCAGATGTAGTTCTGGGGGACAAATTGGACATGGAGGCGGTACGTGCTTTTGTCGGTGAAATGGATGACGCGGATGACCCCATCCAAGCCTTATCCATGTTAAAGGCATTGCTTCCACAAGTCATTGATGGCATGGAGTCAGCCGAAGGAAAAAGGGCGGTAGAAAAGTCGGTGGAACACCTTGAAATGGCCCTGGAACTTGCCCAGGCCTTCCCGAAGGCGCAGTTTATTCATATTGTCCGTAATCCCTATGCCAACATAGTGGCCCTGCGCAAATTCAAGGCAAAGGACCAAGGCTATCCGCTGATCAATAAAGTGTTCAAATCCCTTGAGTCAGGGTACTATTGGTTGCGGACCAACGCTACCTTGATCCCGCACTATAAGGTGATACGGTATGAAGATCTTGCCCAGCAGCCCGAAGTGGAGATGAAAAAGATCGCAGAGTTTCTTCAAATCACCTACGACCCACAGATGCTGCACCCCACGATGATGGGGGATGCTTGGGGGGGCAACAGCGCATATGGTCGCTTTAAAGCCATTTCAGCCGAACATTTAGACCGTTGGAAAGAAGAAATAACGCCATTGGAAGCCAATTTGGTCACCAAATATTTCCCGCATGTCCTACGTGAAATGGACTACGAAATATTGCCCATACAACGACGCACATGGAAGCCAGCAAAAGGGGAGTCCCTCAAGCGCTATGTGTACAATCGCTTGTATCCTTTGTATTTAAAATAGAGGCATAGAAACCTGGTCGGCCATGGCTTTAGGCATCACCTTTTGCCTCCAACGCTTCAAGGCGTTGCTGCAATGCGGCGATCTCTTTCTTGGCCTCCGCTAAGTCAGTCTCTAGTGCTTTGTTTGCAGATTGAAGATCATCTGCGCGATGCTTCTCTTTCTTCGCTTGGGTCTGATGCTTTTCCGCCTCTTTCTCTGCAGAAAAAATCTCTTTTTGGTCCTTTGTCTGCACTAAAAAACTGTACCCTGCATACAGGACAACGCCCGCAATGGCTGCAATGCGCAAGCTGCCATTGTAGTCTTTTAGCGCATCAACAAAGTACGAAGCAGCAAAGCCTAAGAGGACCACGCTGCCAAAGCCCAGCAGGATGCGTTCGATTGTGTTCGTGTTCATAATCTGTAGAATTTACCTCTATGAAGATAGGCATTTACTTGGGTTTGTCTTTGTAGTTTAAGGCTTTCTTAAACTCCTTCCTATGCGCAATGTGCAAAAATGGTCTTGGGTAGTCGCAGTGGCCGGCTTCCTCTTTGGATTTGATACGGTCGTGATTTCTGGGGCGAATGCCCCCATTCGAGAACTTTGGCAGACCTCCGCGTGGTTTCATGGAACCTTTATCATGTCCATGGCCTTATGGGGAACCGTATTGGGTTCGTTGTTTGG
>LICG01000043.1 GCA_001438205.1 Cryomorphaceae bacterium BACL7 MAG-120322-bin74 | reverse complement strand
CCCTGCCCGAGGATATGGAAGCGCTTCTGGAGCGTTTCCGCAATTATGTCGCAGTCCACCTTGCCTAAGGGTGAGCCACGTCTAAAAATTTAGTCGTTATAGAGCGCTTCATACGCATCTTGGTACATGGCTAGGATGGGTTTTCTGCGCAATTTCATCGTAGGAGTCAAATGACCGGCAGGGATCGTCCAAGCATCTTCAGTGATCACGATCTTCTTCACCGCTTCCCATTTGCCGAATCGTGCATATTTGCCATCGACCTCTTTTTGGATTCTTGCGATGATTCGAGTATCCTGGACCATTTCTTCCGGGGTAGTCCAGGCAATGTCTTTGCGCGCACACCAGCTCTTTAGGAATTCAAACTGTGGCTGTATGATCAAGACGGGGAACTTGCGGTTTTCACCGGCTACCATGCATTGCTCAATAAAGGCACTCTCTTTGTACACGTTTTCCATGTTTTGAGGGGCTATGTATTTACCCCCTGCCGTTTTGAAAATTTCTTTCTTTCGGTCTGTGATGCGGAGGTATCCACCGGGGAGAATTTCTCCAATGTCGCCTGTGCGGAACCAGCCATCTTCCGTCATGACTTCGGCCGTGAGGTCAGGACGGCCATAATAGCCCATCATGATGTTCGGGCCCTTAGCTAGGATTTCGCCATCGCTGTCTAGTTTGAGTTCAACCCCTTCAATGGGGGTGCCCACCGTTCCCAATTTGTGGCCACGGCCTGTAGGTAAATTCACGGTCAAGACGGGGGATGTCTCCGTCAAGCCATAGCCTTCTTGGATGTTTACACCAGCACCCGCAAAGATGCGTGCAAGACGCGGGTTGAGCGCTGCCGCGCCCGATGCAATGGCTTGCGTTTTTCCTCCTAAGGCCTCTTGCCATTTCGAGAAAATAAGCTTCCGCGCCAGCTTCAGCTGCAGATAATACAGGGGTGACTTACCACTGTGCTCATACTTTTCGGCCAGCCCAACGGCCCAGAAAAAGAGACCTTTCTTCACACCGGTCAACGCTTTGCCTTTGTCCATGATACGGTCAAAGACCTTCTCCAAAAGGCGCGGTACAGCGGTAAATACTTCTGGATGAATTTCGCGTAAATTATCTCCGATTGTTTCCATGCTTTCAGCATAGTAAGTACCGACGCCTGTGGTCATGTAGATATAGACGAGAACGCGCTCATAGCTATGGCATAAGGGTAAAAAGCTTAGAGACTTTGCGCCAGGGCCAACGGGTAGGCGCTCAGCGGAGGCTACGGCGTTACTGGAGACATTGTGGTGGCTAAGCATGACGCCTTTGGGCGTTCCCGTAGTCCCTGAGGTGTAAATCAAGGTGGCCAAATCTTCGGGCTTCACCGCGGCCATGCGCTTGGTCAATTCCTCTCTATTCCCTTCATCCGCTTTATCAAAGACTTCATCCCAATGAGCGCAACCATCGACCGGCACGAAGGAATAAATTTCTTGAAGGCTTGGGACCTCAGATTGAATGGCCTTGACCTTTTGAAAGAGATCAGCGTCACTCAAGAAACAATACTTGACTTCAGCGTCATTAAAAATAAACTTGTAGTCCTCGCTTGAAATGGTCGGATAGACGGGAACATCAATACCCCCCGCAGAGAGGATGCCTTGGTCACATATATTCCATTCTGTGCGGTTATTGGTGGAAATAATGGCGATTTTATCGCCTGGCTTTATGCCCATCGCGATGAGACCTAGCGCTAGTTTTTCCGCTTTGGCGACATAATCACCCGTGGAAAGAGATTCCCATTTTCCGCCGATTTTGGTATTTAGCGCATCGGGTCGGGGATGCTGTTCAAGGGCATAATAAGCAAAGTCAAAGAGTCTAGTTGGTTTCATTTTTCGTCGTTATCTGTTTGAGGATGAGTACACACAAGTACCATGAACCCAGGTTTGTAGGACCTTCAATTCTGGAATCTTGTTTTCATCACAGGTTAAGAGGTCTTCCGTAAAGATGGTAAAATTTGCCCAAAAATCTGACTTAACCTCGCCTAATTCTTCTTCTTGGAATGCGGCATACGCTGCATCCATCGTCATGCCTTTCAATGCTTGACTTCGTGTGATGGCGTCTTGCATTTGAAAGCCCGCGGCGGGATGGCCATCTAATGCTTTTCGTGCAGAAGCGGCATAGAGGGTATAAAGAGGGTTCACCTCTTCTACGGGAAAGTCAGTTCCAAGAGGGAGGATGCCATTTGCGGCCTTCCGCAAGGCGGCATAGGCATAGGCTTCTGGCATACGTTCTTCCCCCAGCCGATCATCGGCCCAATCCATGTCAGAGGTCGCATGAGTGGGCTGTACAGAGGGCAGAATCATGGCGTTTCCGCCAAAGCGACGCTGATCTGCTAAACTGACAATTTGTGCATGCTCAATCCTCCATCTGCTGCTTTCGGGTGCATGTGCGGTGTAGATGTCTAACATCAAGTGGTTTGCAGAGTCGCCAATTGCATGGGTGTTCATTTGCCATCCATTCTTGGCTAGTCGGGCTGCAGCCTCTTCCATATAGGCATAGCTTCGAATCTGTAATCCGTAATGATGGTGCCGGTCCTGGTAGGGACTCCGAAGTAAGGCCCCTCGGCTCCCTAACGCGCCATCGGAATAAAACTTGAAGCTTTGGACGGTGAGTAAATCCGTTTTTAGCGGCCCCCGCGCCAACCATTCATCTAATGCTTCTGGGCTTTCAGAGACCATGACATTCAAAGGAATCGTGATGGTGCCCCGTGATTGTAGTTGTTCAATGAGCTGAATGTCTTCGGTAGGCAAGCCAGCGTCATGAACGCCGGTAAGCCCAAGAGAATAGCACCATGCTTGTGCATCCGTCAATGCTTTGATTTTTTCCTCTTTGCTGGGTTGTGCGACTTGGAGCAGCCCTTCCGCATTATCAAGCAAGACGCCACTAGGCAGACCTTCTTGGTTGCGCAGAATTTCTCCCCCTTCTGGTTGGCCTTCATATTGATAAAGTCCTGAAAGCTCCAGGGCTACATGATTTGCCACGACGGCATGGCCATCAATACGACTCAGGACAATGGGCTTGTCCGTTAGTCCCTGTAGCGCTTCGTTGGTGGGGTATTCCGCTCCGGGCCAATCGTTTTGGTCCCAGCCGCGACCTCTTATCACGGCTTGTTCTGGATGCTCTTGGATAAAAAGGGCAACGCGTGCAACACATTCTTCCCAATTCTTCGCCTCCCATAGATTGACGGCGTTCATACCCAAACCTTGTCCTAAGAAATGCGCATGAGCATCAATGAAGCCAGGGTAGACGTAGGCGCCCTGTAGGTCTATCGTGTCCATGGCTGAGCAGATGGTGCTTTCTCCCTTGCCCTGGTCAATACGCAAGACTTTTCCATCGCGAATGGCGATATTCCCCTGCACATAGAACAAACTATCTCCTTCAAATTGGGCAATGTTGGCATTGATCAAGCTGACGTCCGCTAAAAAAGCGGGCCCACAACCCACGATACTCACAATGGATAGTGCAAAAAAGGCGTACAAATATGCTTTCATACCCGAAAGGTAGGTAGGGCTGGCCGTACCTTTGGCGCAAATATTTTTACATGGACTCTGCTGCTCCCACCACTGTTCTCACTGCAAAAGAATTAGGGCTTCTTCCTGAAGAATTTGACAAGATTTGCGCGGTATTAGGCCGTACACCGAATTTTACGGAATTGTCTGTGTACTCGGTCATGTGGTCAGAACACTGCTCGTATAAAAACTCCATTACCTGGCTAAAAACCTTGCCAAAAGAAGGTCCACATATGTTGGCAAAGGCAGGAGAGGAAAATGCAGGCCTTGTTGATATTGGCGAAGGCTTAGCCTGCGCCTTTAAAATTGAATCGCACAACCACCCTTCGGCCGTTGAACCTTATCAAGGTGCCGCAACAGGGGTAGGCGGTATTAACCGTGACATCTTCACCATGGGTGCTCGCCCTATTGCCCAACTCAATAGTTTGCGTTTTGGCGATCCTACGTCTGATCGCACCAAATGGCTCGTCAAAGGAGTCGTTAGGGGAATTGGCAATTATGGCAATTCTTTTGGCATCCCTACCGTGGGAGGAGAGGTATATTTTGACAAATGTTACGAGCAAAACCCTTTGGTCAATGCCTTTTCTGCGGGCATCGTTGAGGTGGGGGGGCAAATTTCTGCCAAAGCCCAAGGCGTGGGCAATGCCGTGTACATTGTGGGATCATCCACAGGCCGAGATGGCATTCATGGTGCAGCCTTTGCCTCAAAAGATTTGAGCGAAGACAGCGCCAATGACATCCCTTCAGTACAAGTTGGAGACCCGTTCCAAGAAAAATTATTGCTTGAAGCTACCATGGAACTGGCCAAGATTGGGGCAGTGCAGGGTATGCAAGACATGGGTGCGGCAGGGATCACCTGCTCTACCAGTGAAATGTCTGCCGGCGGCGGTGTGGGAATGGACATTGATCTCGACAAAGTCCCGACACGTCAAGAAGGTATGGAACCATGGGAAATTCTCCTGTCTGAATCTCAAGAGCGAATGCTCGTCGTTGTTGCGCAAGGCCGCGAAAAAGAAGTGGAGGCCATCTTTGACAAATGGGACATCCATTGCGAGCCCATTGGGGTTGTGACAGAAGGACCGTATGTGCGCTATTTCTGGAAGGGCGAAAAACTAGCCGAAATTCCAGCAGAATCTTTGGTCTTGGGTGGTGGCGCTCCAGTGTACCAGCGTGAAACACGCGAACCTGCCTACTACAAGGCCTACCAAGCCTTTGACATGGATGAAGTGATTTGCCCGGAAGACTTGTTGTCTGTGGCACATGCCTTGGTCAAGTTGCCCAATATCGCCTCCAAGCGCTGGGTATATGAACAGTATGATTCCATGGTCGGAACAAAAAACCGGTCAACCAATGAGGCGAGTGATGCCGCGGTCGTCAATATCAAAGGCTCTAAGCGTGCTATTGCCATGACAGTCGATTGCAATAGCCGTTATGTCCATGCTGACCCAGAAGTCGGTACGATGATTGCCGTGGCAGAAAATGCCCGCAACATTGTGTGCTCGGGCGGAATCCCAAGTGCCATCACCAATTGCCTAAACTTTGGCAATCCCTACAATCCTGAAGTGTATTGGCAGTTTGTGGGCGCCATTAAAGGCATGAGCGCAGCATGTGAAAAATTTGCCACCCCAGTGACGGGCGGAAATGTCAGTTTTTACAACCAGACCCAAATGGGTGACCGCATTGAGCCGATCTTTCCTACCCCTACGATTGCCATGATTGGTTTGGTCGAGGATACGAAGCTTGTGACGACGATACCATTTAAAGCCAAAGGTGATCTGATTTACATGTTGGGTATGTCTCGTGACGACATCTCCTCGAGTCAATACTTGGTACACTGCCATGGTGTTGAGGCGTCTCCTGCACCGTTCTTCAGTCTGGAGGAGGAATTTACGACCCTAGAACAACTCAAGGTGCTGATCCGGAAAGGGGTAGTCGCTTCTGCACATGATGTCTCAGAAGGCGGCTTATTTATCGCCTTGTTGGAATCAGCCATGCAAGCTAATATGGGCTTTGATATCACCTCCGATGTGGAAATTCGCCCTGATGCATTCTTATTTGGGGAGAGCCAAAGTCGAATTGTGGTCAGCGTTAACCCAGACAACGATGAGGCCTTTATTGATCACATGATGCTCAACGATATCGAGTTTGCTCTTTTGGGGCATGTGACCAAAGGGTCTATCCGAATCGATGACCAAGATTGGGGAAAGGTATCCGATTTTGAAAAAGGCTATCTGAATTCTTTGGCTGAAATACTAGAAGGCTAAATACCAAAAGAACGGAACAAAAAAAGGCGGCCCATCGGGCCGCCTTTTTCTTTGTTAGTAGGGCGTATCAGTCGCGCAGTTTTGCTTGGCAACCATTTTCTGCTGCTGACTGTAATTTGGACATGGCCGCATCTACATAGTCATCTTGCAATGTTTTCTTAGGGTCCAAGAAAGTAAAACGCATACCATAGGACAAATGTCCTTCGGGTAGGTTCTTGCCTTGGTAAACATCAAACAATTCCATCTTGACCAGCGCGCGCTCTTTTACTTGCGCAAGGCAGGTATGCAATTCGGCATAAGGCAATTCGGCATTCACCACAAAGGCCATGTCACGCGTGACTTTGGGAAATTTGCTGGGTTCTGTGTAGGTAATTTTGACCTTGGCTGCCGCTTTGATAAAACGGTCCCAATCTAGGCGTGCGGCAAGAACGCCTTGCTTTAGATCGGCTTGCTTCAAAGCCCAGTCATCCACCCAACCCAATGTGGCAATAGGTTGACCATTCAGTTTATACAGCACACCACCGGCAAACTCACCTGGTTCGTGGGGACAGGGTTGCTCTTCTGTAGAAAGCCCAAAACGCTGAAAAAGACCATTTAGGAGTCCTTTCAGAGCAAAGAAATTCACCTTTGCGTCGCCGGTCATCCAATGGGCGCCTGGATATGCCCCGGCAAGCCAGATGCCCAGGGCATTGCGCTCTTCGAGACCTTTGTCGCCCTGATGGTAGGTGCGGCCAAATTCAAAAAGCGCCACATCTGAATTTTGTCGCTTTGTATTATAGCTCACGGCATCTAGGCCGCCCAACATGAGGCTTGGGCGCATTACGCCCAAGTCCTGGCTGAGAGGATTCAATACACGGACAACCGCCTCTGCCGCAATGCTCGGATGCGATAGATAGGCTTGTGCGCGTGTTAAGGAGTTGTTCATGATTTCAAACAATCCTTGCGCTACTAGGTAATCGGCGGCTTTGCGTCGAAGTAGCTCTGGGCTGATTCTGCTTTCATGGGACACATGCGCGCGCATGGCAGGGGGAAACGAAATGGCGTTAAAGCCATAAATACGTAGGAGCTCTTCTGCAATATCTGCTTCGCGGGTGACATCCCATCGGTAAGCAGGCACAGAAAGGGTCCAAGCCGCACCCTCTTCATCCGTGACCTCAATGTCAAGGGAAGCTAGGATACTCCGCATGCGTTCGGCGGGAATAGCTTCTCCAATGAGGGCGTTGATGCGCTCCGTATTGACTTTGACCGTACGGTTGTCAAAAGGCGCAGTAGGATCTTTAAAGCCGTCATAACCAGAGACACGGGCATCAGGAAAAATGCTTTGAAGGAGGGCCCAGGCTAGCTCGAGCGCTTCAGTACCCAGGCTTGGGTCCACGCCTCGCTCATATCGGAAAGAGGCATCCGTGTTGAGGCCATGGCGTTTGGCAGTTTTTCGAATCACGACGGGATCAAACCATGCCGATTCCAATACAATGGACGTTGTTTTTTCTTGGACGCCAGAATGTAATCCACCAAAGACCCCAGCAAGGGCCATAGGTTTGTCTACGCTGGCAATCACGAGATCTTCATGGTGCAAGGTGCGTTCTACACCGTCAAGGGTGGTAAAGCGTTCGCCTGCATGTGCATGACGGACATGAATTTTATGGCCGTCTATGGCCTGCGCATCAAAGGCATGAAGGGGATGCCCAATACTGTGCAAAACGTAATTGGTCACGTCGACCAGGGCGTTGATCGGCTTGGCGCCAATGGTTTTGAGGCGGCGTTGCAACCATTCAGGGGATGGAATGGTAGAGACACCGTCTACTTTGAGGGCAAAATACCTTGGGCAGGCTTTTTTGTCCGCAATGTCTAGCTGCACACCCGAGGGGACCACAGGCCATTCGCTGAGCATGGGCGGGCTCCAAACAACCGCTTCATCATGGCGCAAGAGGGCAGCGCGAAGATCACGGGCAACCCCCATGTGACTCATGGCGTCCATACGGTTGGGCGTGAGGCCAATTTCCATGGCGGTATCACTTTCTAGGCATAAGAAAGTACTGAGGGGCTGCCCAATTTGGGCTGATGCATCCAGGACCATAATGCCGTCATGGCCGGTGCCTAAGCCAAGTTCATCTTCAGCGCAAATCATGCCTTCCGAGACCTTTCCGCGGATTTTTCCTTTCTTAATGGTCAAACCTTCTTCTGATCCTGCGGGATAGAGGGTGCAACCCACAGTGGCAACAGGAACCAATTGGCCCACAGCAACATTCGGCGCGCCACAGACAATCTCTAAGGGTTGCCCTTGGCCAATGTCAACCGTGGTGCATTTGAGTCGATCTGCATCAGGGTGTTTTTCTGTCGTGAGAACTTTGCCTACGACTACGCCTCGAAGACCCCCTGGGATGGCATCTACCGCGTGTACTTTTTCTACCTCTAAGCCTGTAGCGGTGAGGAGTTCAGCCATGCGTTCCGCTGGAATATCTGCGGGTAAATAATCGTGGAGCCAGTCCTTAGAAATCTGCATAAGGGCAAAAATACGCCGTAGTGGGCAGGTAACCTATGGACTTTCTGCCGCAGGAGTGAATTTGGTTATACGATGCCAAAGATGAACCAAGCATAGAGGAAAAAGCGGACAAATCGGGCCGTAGAAACCCATAGAAACCAGGAGAATCGAAAGTTCACTACGCCCGCTACGGTGCATACTGGGGGAAAAGGGAGGGGCGTCAAAGCGGCCAAAAAGATGAGAAGACCCCCAAAGCGTTTGATTTGTAGGAAGTGACGCGCAAAGCGAATGTCTACCATGGATTTTATTTTGGGCAATCGATGTAGGCGCTGCCCTATCAGGTAACTCATGATGCCCCCGCCGTAGGAGACCACTGACAATAAGGCGAGCATGGCCCACGGATGGGTGAAGGTGCCCGCCCAAAGGATGAAAAAATCGGGAGGAAGGATGCCCGTGACAATCTCAGATAGACCCAGAATAATGACGACCAAACTCCAATGGAATTGTCCAGTTACCCATTCGGCTAAAGCTTCAAGGTCGACGACATAGGTATTCAATAACCACACAAGGAGTCCAAAAGCCAAGAGGCCGAGACCTAATTTGCGAAAACCCTCTACAAGGAATTTGTACCCACCCGATATGCGGTAGAAGCGATGGGTCAGATGCACTGAACGCAAAAAAGGACGGATTTTGGGTGGGCGAATTTTCATCATAGGAGGTTAGGCATAAAGTGTGCCATTAAGCGATGTGGCCCCACGCCATTCTATGCCGGGCATACTCGGTAAATCGCATCCTAAGTCCGGCATGTTCAGGTGCAATGAGTTGTGGGTCTTTCTGGACAATTCCCTGGGCAGCTTTTCGCGCCCATTCAATGAGCGATTGGTCTTGTGCCAGATTGGCTACTTTATAGTCAAGTAAACCACTTTGACGGGTCCCCATGATGTCACCAGGCCCTCGAAGCTGAAGGTCAACATCGGCTACCTCAAAACCATCCTGGGTGCGCACCATGGTTTCAATGCGTACCTGGCCGTCATCACTTAGTTTGTCCCCTGTCATCAGAATACAAAAGGACTGGTCAGCGCCTCTCCCTACTCTGCCGCGCAATTGATGCAATTGGCTTAAGCCAAAGCGTTCTGCATTTTCAATCACCATGACGGAGGCGTTGGGAACATTGACCCCTACCTCAATGACCGTGGTGGCCACCATGAGTTGGGTTTCTCCCCGGACGAAGCGCCCCATTTCATAGGTCTTGTCCTCGGACTTCATCCGGCCGTGGACAATGCTGATTTCATAGGATGGACGTGGAAAATCGCGGCAGATACTTTCGTAGCCATCCATGAGGTCCTTAAAGTCTAAGGTTTTACTCTCTTCAATAAGAGGATAGACGATGTAGACCTGACGTCCTTTGGCGATTTCTTCTTTAAGGAATCCCCACACCTTTAAGCGGTTGTGGTCTGTGCGGTGCACGGTTTGAATGGGCTTACGCCCAGGAGGCAATTCATCAATCACACTGAGGTCAAGGTCGCCATAGAGGCTCATGGCCAAAGTGCGCGGGATAGGCGTGGCGGTCATGACCAATATATGGGGAGCAATCAGGTTTTTGGCGCGCAGCTTTGCCCGCTGTGCAACGCCAAATCGGTGTTGCTCATCGACGATGGCCATGCCTAATTGTTGGAAGATCACTGGGTCCTCAAGTAGGGCATGCGTTCCCACGAGGATATGCAGGCTACCCTCCGACAGGTCCGCTATTAAGGGTTTGCGTGCAGCTGCTTTTACGGAACCTGTGAGCAAACCTAGGCGAATGCCTAAGGCCTCACACCAAGGGGAAAGACT
>LICG01000042.1 GCA_001438205.1 Cryomorphaceae bacterium BACL7 MAG-120322-bin74 | reverse complement strand
CATTAAATACGCATCTGCCAAGCGGAAAAAGGGGAAGTCAATATCTACAAACGTAACGGGATCTGAACCAGCAGATCCATCCCGGTTCACATTGCGCCATTTTGTAATGCCAATGCCTTCTGTAAAGGTTCCGACCGTTGTAATGGTGTCCTCCATGCCATCTAGCCACACCAAACGACGTGAATCTAATGTATCTGGGAAATTGTCATACCACGCCTTCGTCGCGCGGTTACCTTGCCAGCCGGAAGTAGTACCAAAATAGGCTTGGTCCATGGTGCCCCCCATGTGTGAGTGAACCAAAAAGGTCGTTCCACCCCAAGTCCGCGTATGCTGTCCATCAAACGTGGCAGCAAAAATGAACTCACTAGAAGTGTGATTATCAGCAAAGAAGTTGTGCTCGTAAGAGGGTTCAAGGCTATACCCCGATCCAATAATCGCAGCACAATCTTCCATCGCCTCTGCATAACGACCCGTGCCCGTATAGACCTCTGCATTCAGATAGAGTTTTGCACGTAATGCATAAAGCGCCCCTTGGTCTGCACGGCCATAAGCACCAGATCGCGCGGCCATCAATTGACCTTCAATCGCATTTAGCTCCCCTTCGATGTAATCGAATAGATCAGCACGTGAGATTTGTTCTGGATAATAAACCCCTGGGCGGTCGCTTTCATCCACAAATGGAACATTGCCAAAAAGATCAAGCGCATGGTAGTAACTCAAAGCACGTAAATAACGAGCTTCAGCACCCATTTCTTCAATCATCGCAATCTCGGTTTGGCTAAACTCTTTGGTGTCTGTCCATTCAGGCAAAGTGTAGCGTATAAACTCATTCGCTAAGGCTATCTGATAGTAAATACGGTAGTACATGGCACTAACAAAAGATGAATTGTCATTCCAAGTCATGGTATTCAACTCGGGCACGCCTGGGTCATTCCAACCACAGACCGCCTCATCCGTTGGTAACTCTTGTAAGTTCCAGTACACGCGGACATATTGAGAAAAGCCTTCGTCAATACCTCCGATGTCAGGCATGCCGGCTGGGCCCTGGTTTCCACTCACGGATAAGCCCGCATAAAGCTTAGCCAAAACGTTGATATAGTTGCCGGGATCCGAATAGACAGCATCCGCATTCAGGCCATATTTTGGCGACAAGTTTAAATCCTTGGCGCATGATGCAGCTAGCAAAATAAGGCCAGCCATGAGAGAGAAATTTTTCAAAGTTTTCATAGGGGCCGTAGATTAAAGAGAAACATTCAATTGGACGTTGAAAACACGTGGGCGTGGATAAATCATATTGTCTATGCCCCCAGCAATTTCTGGATCCAGCCCTTTATACTTGGTGATGACTAGGGCATTCTGCATCGATAGATTTAAACTTGCCGCATACTTGTCCTTGTACAAGGTGCCCAAATTGTATGAGAGGTAAAGATTGTCCAATCGAAGAAAGGACGCTTCCTGAATGTAATAGCTGGACAAGTACTGAGGCGTGCGGAAACCCGTATTCAAGAAATCCGACGTGAGGTTGTTCAAATGGCGCATGGAGCCACCCACCTCAAAGTAATTACCATGGTTAGATGCCAAGTTGTTGTACATATATTGGCCTTGCTCGGCACGCCAAGTCATTCCGCCTGACCAGCGCTTGTGCGAGAACGATGCCGTAAAGCCAAAGATTTGACGCGGTTCGGGCGTTTTTCCCCCCCAGGCAACCAAGTCTGAAGTATTGATGATACCATCCCCATTTTGGTCAACATAGGCCTCAATATCATCAATCTTACCATTGCCATTCACATCCATGCCTTCGCTATACTGGTCTAATGAACCATTGCGCTCAAGGGGGCGGCCGTTGGCATCATAAATCTGCTCATAGGTATAGAAGGCATACATGGGCATCCCCACCGCATGAATTTGAATGGTATTGCCCACACCCCCTGCAATTCCGCCAACCTGGATACCCGGAGAGGTCGTGTCTTGAACGAGCGAAAGTTTGGTGATCTGATTCCGATTCCGAAAAGCATTAAATCCGATTTCAACATTGGTGGTGCTGTTATCCCATAATACAAGGTTTACGGACGCTTCCACCCCATTGTTTTTCATTGAACCTACGTTGGTCAAAACACGGTTAGAGAAGTTGGTTCCCGCAGGGATGGGGACTACGCCAAGAAGATCATATGTGTTCTTTTGGTAGACATCCAATGAACCGTTGATTCGGCCCTTCATCAATCCATAGTCAAGGGCAATGTTGGTTGTTGCGGTCTTTTCCCATTGAAGATTATAATCGTACGCATCTGGGCGGAGAATGTCTACCCACTGGTTGCCAAACTGATATTGTGCTGTCGCCGTACCGTAGTTGTAATTAGGAATATAGCCGTAATCATTATAAATATCCTGCTGACCTGTTAGACCATAACCAAGTCGAACTTTTAAGTTGCTAAACAAGGTCTGTCCAGAAAAGAGCTCTTCTTCAAGGATATTCCACGCTAATGCTGCAGAAGGGAAAAGTCCCCAACGGGCATCTTTTGAAAACCTTGAAGAGCCATCCGCACGCAACGTAGTCGTGAAGAGATATTTGTTGCTAATGTTAAAGTTTCCACGTCCATAGAAAGACATCAAAGCATTTTCTGAAAAAGCTGGAAAGG
This sequence comes from Cryomorphaceae bacterium BACL7 MAG-120322-bin74, assembly GCA_001438205.1. Classification (GTDB taxonomy): domain Bacteria; phylum Bacteroidota; class Bacteroidia; order Flavobacteriales; family Schleiferiaceae; genus TMED14. The sequence continues at coordinate 8,783 of LICG01000042.1, read as the reverse complement.
GATTTGCAGGACTCATCGTGTCACCTAAAGCATTTAAGCTAGGGAAAGATGGAGATCCACTTTGCCAGTGCTGGAAGGAATAACCCCCCGTAAGGTCCGCATGGACGCGATTGGTTAATTGGTTTTTGTAGTTTCCATACAATTCAATCAATCGACTAGATCGGGTAGATTCATATGTATTCATCTCCCCCCCGTTGTTGTAGTTCATGGCAGCATAGGCTGGAACAAACGTATTGCCATGCGTATAGGAATATTCTCCACCAACGTTCATGTACAGGTGAAGCGCCTCGGCAGCTATAGGCTGATAATCAAAAAGGACATTGCCCAAAGCGCGAGTGTTATAGCCCACATCATCGCGCAACATTAATAGCCCAAGGGGATTTCTTGGTGACAATGCTGAAGGAGTGCCATTGGGCATTGTCCATTCAAAGTATCCGCCAAACGCTGTATCACCACTCATTACAGGGCGGGTAGGATCAAAGAAAACGGCCGTACCAATAGCACCTTGATTGGCATAAAAATTCTCAGCAGAAATAATCTTTGCGCTGGTATTGGCCTTTAGCTTGCCATTAAAGAATGTTGGGCTTGCGTTTAGCGTAGCCGTGTATCGCTTCAATTCAGAACGCTTCAGGACGCCGTCTTCACGGTACATGCCTAGACCCAATCGGTAAGGGAACTTTAATCCGCCGGATAATGCCACATTGTAATCATTGACCCTCCCTGTTTGGTAAATTTCATTCTGCCAGTTGGTCGCTTGGCTAGGGTCGGTCGTAGCTAACCGTGTTTGTTGCGTTGCCGTTCCATATTCGCCAATAACTTCACGGAATTGATCTGGAGAAAGCACATTCACTTGGTTGGTTATATTACGGAAAGAGGTTGCCGCGGTCACATCTGCATGGAAAGCTTCGTTCGCCTTTCCCTTTTTGGTCGTCACAAGGATCACACCATTTGCCGCACGAGAACCATAAATAGCCGCGGCAGAAGCGTCTTTCAAGATCGTAAAGCTTTCAATATCAGATGGATTCAATAGCCCTAAACCATCTGCTGGCAAACCATCAATGACAATCAACGGATCATTACTCGCATTTAAGGATGAGCCTCCGCGGATTCGGATGCGGCTACCAGCGCCTGGCATACCTGAATTGGAGGTGATCCTCACCCCAGGCGTTTTACCCAAGATCAGCGCTTCCGGTGTAGAGAAGGATCCTTTCTGAAAGGACTTAGCCTTCACACTCACAATAGAACCTGTGAGGTCTTTCATATTTGACGTACCATAGCCGATCACCACAATATCATCCAGGGCAATGGCTTCACTATTTAAAGTGAAGTTTATTACCGCTGCGCCATCGCGTAGTGTTGCCCCTTTTGTTGCGGCACTATAGCCCATGGCAGAAGCCGTAACTGATACTGTATTAGACGTTACGTTGACGACATACATGCCGTTATTGTCAGACATCGCCGTGATGGACAACCCCTCCACGGACACAACCGCGCCAGGCAATACAGCCCCCGAAGCATCTTTTACAGATCCAGTTATTCGGCCTTGCGCGAAGGCTGAACTTGAAATAAGGAGAAAGGAAAGGCAGGTGCCAAGCGTAAGTTTCCAATTCATCATATGGGAATTTTACCCCTAAAATAAGGGATTCCCGGGAAAGTGTCAAATTTACACTATGGTAAAAAATACCATAAGTCAGTATGTCTTTTCTAAGGCCTTAGCAATGTGCCTCAAATGCTGCCATAAGATTACTGGCTAGCATGTCAGCTGGACGTCCTTCAATGTGATGGCGCTCAATCATATGCACCAATTCGCCATCCTTGAATAGCGCCATACACGGAGAAGAGGGAGGGAAGGGCAACATGAGGTCACGTGCTTTGGTCACCGCGTCACGGTCATTGCCCGCAAAAGCGGTCACCATATGGTCAGGCTTCTTTGATGCATTGGCTACTGCCATACGCGCACCTGGCCGGGCAGACCCAGCCGCACAACCACACACAGAATTGATCACGACAAAAGTGGTTCCTTTTCCATGTGAAATGGCATTTTCCATGGCATCTGATTCGCGGATTTCTTGGAATCCTGCGTCTGTCAACTCAGCCCGCATCGGGGCAATTAGGTCTTCTGGGTACATAGTGCGTGATCTAAAGAGGTTTGTTCATCTCGAAGCCAATGTGCTTGTTCGATGTATGATGCAAAAGTAATGCCCAAAAAATGGTGCGGCCCTGTGAACCCAATGGTCATGATAGCGTTCATTCTTGTAGGCCTATATTTATCCTCCTCATGTGCAGACCCCCCCTGCTTATCACCCCCTTTCTAATTGTTGCCGTTGCGCTAGCCAGTCATGCGCAAAACAACAATCCACAAGCCATTTTGGCAGCTGCAGAAAAAGCGACCGTCCAACTTTCGGCCTATAGCTGCATCAAAATGGTCGCCCAAAGGCCCCGCTACACCAGAGAAATGGAATTGCGCAGTTGGAACAATGGAAACGAATATTCTTTAGTCCAAATCACAGCACCAGAACGCGATGCTGGAATGGTCTATATGAAAGCAGAAAAGTCATTAATGACCTATTCGCCCAGGACGCAAAAAGTCATGAAATTGCCCTCCTCTATGTTGATGCAAGGTTGGATGGGCACGGACGCCCAATTTGACAACATCTTGGGGGCCGCATCCCTTAGTCAAGACTTTACCCACCAGGCATTGGGCAAGGTTGCCATGAACGGACAAGCGTGTTATCAAATTCGGTGTGTGCCCAAGCCCCATACACCCGTAGCCCATGATCATGTGGATGCATTTGTCAGCGTCCAAACCAATGTGTGGGTTCGCTTGGTCTTCTACGACAAGAAGAATGCAATCACCCAACAAATGGATGCGCTGCATTTTCGCACATTTGATGGAATCTATATGGCCGATAAGATTAGGTTTACGGCAAAGGGCGGGAGTCAGACGACCAACTTAACCCTCTTAGATTGGAAAAAGCGCCCTGATCTAACCCCCGCCTATTTTACAGAGTCTAGAATGAAATCTCTCGAGCCATGAGGCTTATTTTTCGGATGGCCTGGCGAAATCTAGGTCGAAACAAACGCCGCAGTGGAATTACTGCTGCCGCAGTTGCTTTTGCGCTCTTTTTTGCCATTTTGATTCGAAGCTTGCAGCTGGGCATTTATGGCCACATGATTGACACTGTTGTGGGCGGAATGGCGGGATATGTTCAAGTAGCAGACAGCGCATACTGGCCTTCTCAAAATATAGACATGGCCCTTCCTGAGGATGCCGCCTGGCTACACTCTGTCCGTCAAGACCCAGGGGTGATTTCTGCCAATCCAAGACTTGCGGGCTTTACGCTATTAAGCCATCAAAAGCAGAGCGCTGTTGCGCAATGGACAGGGGTGGATTTTGACCAAGAGGATACCGCCTATTGGAATAGCCGTCTTGTCGCAGGATCTTTTGAAACCGCTGCAGAGGGTCCTTTTCCCGTCTGGCTCGGCCGCTATTTAGCTGAACGCCTTAAGGCAAACCTAGGGGACACCTTAATTGGGCTAGGACAAGGCTATCAAGGCTCTATGGCCAATGATCTGTTCACTGTGGCCGGGACCTTGCGTTTGGGGAATCCCGAATTAGAAAAACGCATGGCGATCATGCGTCTTTCTGATGCACAATCATACAGTGGCGCCTATGGCCTTTGGGGAACTGTGATGATTACACCAAAAAATCCCCATGCCTCTCTTGAGGCCGCACAATCGTTCTCTTTAGCGCATCCGATGCCCTATGCCACCTGGACCTCATGGGAGCAGCGCATGCCTGAATTGCAACAAGCTATTCAGGCAGATTCAGCCGGGGGAATTGTCATCTTGTTGATCTTGTATGTCGTGATTTCATTTGGGCTACTTGGCACCATGATCATGTTGGCGAGTGAACGACAGCGTGAATTTACTATGCAGATTGCCTTGGGCGTGAAGCGCCGTGTGTTGCTTGGGGTGGTTTTTGTCGAAGCTGTTCTCATGGGGTTACTCGGTGCAGGTATCGGGATGTTTATGGGTCGGGGATGCGTGTATTATTTCCATTTACATCCACTGCGCTTGGTGGGAGACATGGCTCTGGCCATGGAACAACAAGGCTGGGAACCCATCTTACCCCCGACAATGGATTGGTCCATTAGTTTGACCCATGGGGTCATCGTCGTCAGCTTGATGCTTTTTGCGAGCTTATGGCCCATGTATGTCGTGTATAAATCCCCCGCAATCCAGCGTTAATATGAGTACTGTAAGCATGGCATGGCGAAATATCTGGCGAAGCCCCTGGCGATCTGCTGTGGTCATTGGCGCTATGGCGCTTGGGGTTTGGGCAGGCATCTTTATGATGGGATGGGCCACGGGGTTAAATGATTCGCGTACGGTCAGCATGCTCGATGACAATGTGGGCCATGGCCGTTTACTATCTGGTTCATTTGACGAGTCGCAAGAGATCAGCGCCCCCCTGCCTGCGTTGCCGCTTTTTCTAGAAACGCTTTCAACCGACACTACCGTGACGGCTTTTGCTCCGCGCATTGTCATTCAGGCCATGGCTCAGAGTGGGTCCGGCGCTGCGCCCGTCATGATCTACGGCATTTATCCAAATGCCGAGCAAAGCGTTTTTTCCTCAGCTAGAAAGATTCCTGAGGGGAGGTTTCTAGAAGATCTTTTTGCGGATGAAGTGGTGATTGGGCAAGAATTAGCCAAGCGCCTGGAGGTGGGCGTGGATGATCGCCTAGTTCTCACTTTTCAAGATGTCGAGGGAGATCCCCATACTGCCCTTTTTTATGTTGTAGGCCTTTATGACGGAGCCTCAAATATGCTGGAGGAAACCTTGCTTTACGCCCCTGCATTGAATATGGCGCAACAAACAGGGCTTTTAGACAGCTCGGCGATGGCTTCATTATCGGGGTCCCCTCCCGCTTTTCCTGTTGCCCATGAAGTGTGTTTTCGAGTACAAGATCCTTACGCCATGAAGCCCACATTGGAGCGCCTTAGTATCCAAGACGGTCTGCGATTAGAGCAGGTGGAGCAGCGCAGTACGATCCATTCTTTAGAAACATTAGCGTTTATCTCCACCCCCATTGTGATCAAAGACTGGCGCTCTATTAGTCCCGAACTCGCCTACGCCGATAATGTCATGGCACAGTCTCTTCTGCTTTTTATGACCATTATTTTATTAGCCATGGCTTTTGGCATCCTCAACACCATGCTGATGGCCATTCTTGAGCGCACCCGCGAGTTAGGCATGCTGATGGCTATTGGGATGAATCGGCGGCGCATTTTTAGCCTTATTGTCCTCGAAACGATTTTGCTCAGTTTGGCGGGATTGCCCATAGGCCTCTTGCTGGGGCACGGCACGTTGGTTTTAACCTCCCAAACAGGGATCACTTTTGAAAGCGTAGAACAAGGTTTAGCAGAATTTGGCATGGACGCTACCATTTACCCTGTCACAGTGCCTGAGTTTTACTTGCCCATTGCCGCTTTGGTCTTTGTTTTGGCCTTTCTATCTGCCCTATATCCCGCACGAAAAGCCCTCAAGTTGAATCCTATTGAAAGCATGCGTGTGCTCTAATTCCTCATTGCTATGGCCCTCATTGAATTAAAAAACGTGATCAAAGTATACAAATCTCAAGCGGGAAATGTCACTGCTGTGGACGGAATTTCTGCCTCCTTTGAAGAGGGGGAATTCACTGCCATTGTAGGGCCTTCAGGCTGCGGTAAAACCACCTTGCTCAACGCCATTGGTGGGTTGGATCGACCCAACCAAGGCACTATTAAAATTGAAGGCCAGGACATTGCTGCCCTCAAAGACCGCGACCTCATCGATTTTAGATTGCAAAACATTGGATTTGTTTTTCAGGCATACAACCTCATTCCCGTCTTGACTGCCCTGGAAAACACCGCCTTTATTCTCGAATTGCAAGGGGTGTCTAAAAAAGAACGAGAAGCGCGTGCGATGGAGCTCTTGGAGGCTGTAGGCCTTGCCGACCGAGCGCATAATAGACCGAATCAACTCTCAGGAGGCCAACAGCAACGCGTAGCGGTGGCGCGCGCTTTGGCCAGCAGGCCTCGCTTTGTCCTTGCGGATGAACCCACCGCTAACCTGGATTCGAGATCAACAGAAACGCTCTTGGACATCATGGCCAACCTAAACCAACGAGAAAAAACCACATTTATTTTTTCTACCCATGACCCGCGTGTCATCGATCGTGCACGTCGCATCCTACTGCTGGAAGATGGCAAGATTGTCATGTCAAAATGAGGGAGTCTATACATATCCCCTACCAGCCCAAAAACGTTGAACCGGTGGAGATGAGGCTGCGTGCCCAAGCTCTTTACGCTCGATGGAATGCTAGGCGGTCTGTACGCTTTTTTACCGATACCCCCGTGGATGCAGCTATTATTGATGCGCTTATCGCCGCGGCCGGAACAGCCCCCTCAGGGGCAAATAAACAGCCTTGGACTTTTTGTGCCGTATCCGATCCCGTCATCAAAGCCCGCATTCGGGCAGAAGCCGAAGAAGAAGAAAAAACCTTTTATAGCAGCCGAGCTTCTAAGGAATGGCTAGAGGACTTAGCCCCCATCGGAACCGACTGGGAAAAGCCCTTCCTTGAAATGGCCCCTTGGCTCATCGTTGTCTTTAAACATGTACAAGACGTTCGCCCTAATGGTGAAGTGAAAAAAAACTATTACGTCTCAGAATCGGTGGGCATCGCTTGCGGTCTTTTTATTGCGGCCATTCATGAAGCAGGATTATCCACCCTCACGCATACGCCAAGCCCCATGAATTTTCTCGGTAGCATCCTAGGGCGCCCTGCGCATGAAAAGCCTTATTTACTCCTACCCATTGGTTATGCGGCACCCGACGCCACGGTTCCCAATATTACACGCAAACCCCTAGAAGAAATTCGCGTCCGATATACAGAAGGGGAACGCTAAGCTTTTTCTTGAGACGTAACCCAGGCGATCACTTTTTTAGCCTTGGCAGGGCCGACAGCCTGTTCTAATGCTTCTGCGGATGCCCGCTTTACCCCGGCAGCAGACTTAAATGTTGTAAGTAAAACATCTAGGGTGGCAGGCCCCACGCCAGGAATAGTGGCAAGGGCAGATGTAATCCCCGCTTTGCTCCGCGTATTTCGATGAAAGGTGATCCCAAACCGATGCGCCTCATTCCGCGCCTGCTGAAGGATTTTCAACGTTTCTGAGCGTTTATCCAAATACAGAGGCACAGAGTCTCCAGGAAAGTAGAGTTCTTCTAAGCGTTTAGCAATCCCTAAGATGGCCACCTTCCCTCGTAACCCAAGCTTTTCTAATGCCGCAACCGATGCGCTTAATTGTCCTTTTCCGCCGTCGATCAAAATGAGTTGTGGCAATGATTGCCCTTCATCCAACATGCGTTTGTAGCGTCGGTAAACCACTTCTTCCATGGTAGCAAAGTCATCTGGACCTTCGACCGTTTTTACATGAAAATGACGATAGTCCTTCTTCGCAGGTTTGCCATTTCTAAAAACGACACAAGCAGAAACAGGATGTGTTCCTTGAATATTAGAATTATCAAAGCATTCCAAGTGCCGAGGCTCTTCTGACAAACGCAGGTCTAACTTCATTTGCGCCATGATGCGGTTGACATGGCGGTCAGGATCTATAATCTGCATGTTCTTCAGACGCTCAAGTCTTTGGGCACGTGCATTGCGCGATGATAAGGCTACAACGGCTGCCTTGTCGCCACGTTGAGGAACAGCCCATTGTGCGCCCTCTAAGATTAGGTCAACCTCATGCGACAAGAGTATATGCTTCGCTTCTGATCCAAATCGTAGACGGATCTCTGGAATGGTCAACTCCAGCATTTCTGCAGGGGTTTCTTCTAATTTCTTTTTGATTTCTAACGTATAAGATTGAATGACCGCACCTTCGCGCACCATGAGAAAATTCACATAGGCATATTCCACGTCATCCACTACACTGTAAACATCCACTTCGCCTATGTGCGGATTTAAAACTGTACTTTTTGCTTGATATTTTTCTAGCAGTGCCAATTTCTCCTTTATGGCCTGGGCATGCTCAAAGGATTGGCTTGCCGCATGCATCATCATCTGCCCATGCAGTTTGTGTTTGATGGAAGACCATTCCCCTTTGAGAAGGCGGCGCACAGATGCAATGTCCTCCAAATATTCAGCTTCTGTTTGACGTGCTTCACAGGGTCCAAGGCAATTATGCATTTGGAACTCAAGACAAATTCGGTACTTCCCAGCTTCTACAGCAGATTCCGTCAGCGGCAATGCACACGTGCGCAATGGGTACAACTGTCGAATCAAATCCAACAAGGTAGCCAACATCCGACCCGAGGGATACGGACCAAAGTATTCGCTCCCATCCTCAATCCGCTGCCGCGTGCTAAAGACCCTGGGGAAGCGTTCCTTTTTAATGCAAATCCACGGGTACGTCTTGCCATCCTTTAGGTTGATATTATACCAAGGCTGATGTTGCTTGATCAGGGTGTTTTCTAGCAGCAAGGCGTCGTATTCCGTTTCTGTGATAATCACATCAATGCTCTCCACGCGCCGAACAAGCATACGCAGCCGCGCTTGGTCATGCGTTTTGCTGAAATAGCTACTAACCCGCTTTTTGAGATTCTTCGCCTTGCCGATATATAGGATCTGCCCGTCCTTATCCAAATGCTTATATACCCCCGGTTTTTCCGGAAGCGTTTTAAGTATTTGTTTTATTCGACTTAGACGGTCCATTCCTATTTGAACGAGGAAGGCCGCCTC
>LICG01000041.1 GCA_001438205.1 Cryomorphaceae bacterium BACL7 MAG-120322-bin74 | reverse complement strand
ACGCAAGTGGTTCTTTGGATTCCGTACTCATGCGTTTCCCCTTTTATCCCGATGGCGCAGACCTTTTGCCCGACACGGTGTACGGTTGTCCCGATGAGCCTGCCACCATAACGGCGCCCTTTGGCATGCAGCAATACTTGTGGTCTACGGGTGAAACCACCCAGTCCGTGCAATACGGCGGGTATGGCCCCATTGTCTTATATGCCACATCTGATTCTTGTGCCTACACGGATACGGTATGGGTAGAGAGTGGTGATCCCCTGCCTCGACTTTTGCTTCCGGTCCTCTTGGTGTGTGATTCACAGTATGTTGCAACACTGCCCGAATTTAGTGCGGTGGACAGCGTCGCCTGGCGGGGCCCCAATGGAATGAGCGGTGTTGCGCAAAATGGCCCTACGGGCAGAACAATGAACTGGGATATTCCGGGGATGTATGTCTTAGAAAAATTTGACGTGCGTGGTTGTCTCACCTATGAATATGTCGAATTAAAGCTCAATCCTCCACCGCTCATTCTGCATGTAACGGAATGCCCGGATGCCTGGGTATGGCTGAAGGATGTCTCCATAGTTCAGACTTTCTTGGTCAATGATGTGCCGCAAGCGACGGATTCTATTGAGCTGAGCTTCCCCTTTGATGGGGTATATTCTCTTTTTGCAGTTGTCGAAGATCTCTGTGGACAGATCGACACTGTAGAGGCATGTTTGCCCTATTTCTGTACGGGAGCAGATCAGCGATGGTTTCCTAATGCCTTTACGCCCAATGGCGATGGGAACAATGATACCTATTGTTTGTCCTCTTCCTATGGGGATGCCTTACTATATCAGGTATTCAACCGCTGGGGTAAGCTCCTATTTGAAGGTAAGGGAACAGAATGCTGGTCACCGGCAGAGGGGACCCAAGGGTCGTTTGTCTTGCGTGCCGTCTTTCCGGCAATAGAAGGGGTTGCGCCAAGGGAGGAAATTCTTCCTATCCTTGCTCTACCATGAGACAGTTCTACGCCCTCTTCCTCTTGCTGGTGATCTCCCACACAGGATGGAGCCAATCCATCGCAGTGGCCACTGCGCACCCCATCGGCACCCAGGTGGCCAGGCAAGTATTAGAAGCAGGAGGCAATGCCTATGATGCAGCCGTGGCGGCGCATTTTGCCTTAGCGGTTGTCCTGCCAAGGGCAGGCAATATTGGCGGCGGAGGCTTTGCCCTGATCCACACCTTTGGCGGAGAGGCGAGGGCCTTGGACTTTCGAGAGACCGCTCCGCAAGCAGCCACACGAGAAACGTTTATGGTCTCGGGGGAGAATATCCCTCCGTCCTCATTGCGTAGTATTCAAGCCTCAGGCGTCCCAGGCTCTGTTGCAGGGATGTGGGAATTGTATACCGCCTACCGATCTGGCAGATTTACCTGGGCCGAGTTGCTTCAACCCGCTATCCTTTTGGCCGACACAGGGTTTGCAATGACCCCCTTTCTTGCGGACCTACTGCTGCACACTCCCCACATAGCCGAACAAGAAGGGAGTCCCTTCTATCGACAAGTGCCGTGGCAGGCAGGCGATCGATTAACACAGCATGTGCTGGCACAGACATTAACAGATATTGCGGCGATGGGGCCGGAAGGATTTTATCAAGGGCTGCATGCTGCTCGCCTCGTAGATTGGTCTCAAGGGTGGTTTACACCTGAAGATATAGGGTTGTATCGAGCTGTTTGGCGTGCGCCACTATCCATGGTATACAGGGGGTACAATCTGTACACCATGCCTCCGCCGTCTAGTGGTGGGGTCGCCCTAATCCAACTACTTAAAGGGAGTGATCGACCCGCCAACCGCTTTGGGAAAAGGTGGAAGGGCGAGGCCATCCACGATTTTACAGAACTTGCGCATCGCGTTTACCAAGACCGAACCTATTATCTGGGAGATCCTGATTACATGGAAGTAGTGCCAGGCGCACTCATGGATGACGGGTACCTGGCAAACCGCTTTGCAGACATAGAACAAGACCGCCATGTGCCGATCGCGTGGAACCAATCCCATACTGAGCTCGAATCGAATGAAACGACCCACTTTAGCATCCTAGATTCGGCCGGAAACGCCATCGCCATCACCACTACTTTGAATGGTCTGTTTGGCAGTGGTCTCTGGGTGGATGGGTATTTCATGAACAATGAAATGGATGACTTTGCTACGCAACCGGGTGTACCCAATCAGTTTGGGCTTATTGGGTATGAAGTCAATTCGGTGGCCCCGGGTAAGCGCATGCTGAGCAGTATGACGCCCACGATTTTAGTCGATGGATCGGGGAACAAAGTGGTGTTGGGGACCCCAGGGGGAAGTACCATTATTACGAATGTTTTCCAGGTCGTTCTGCATCACGTTCGTTACCAAAAAACGCTGGAGGAGGCGGTGCACATCAAAAAAGTTCACGCCCAAGGATTACCTGAAAAACTTTTCTATGAGGTAGGCGCCCTGACACCGCGATGGCAAAAGAAGCTGAAGGCCCTTGGTCACCCATTGGAAGCATGGAAGCAGATAGGTCGATTTCAGGCGGTTTCAAGCTTTGAAGCGGTGGCAGATGTGACGCGTTCCGGCGATTCACAGGGCTATTTTTATTCTGATGGAGTCAAATCAAAACGGAAATAGCCATTGGGCTATGCGCCAATGATGGCCCCAACATCGCTGGGTCGATACAGTAGCCAACCTGTGAGGCTTTTCCTTGGAGCGCTGGTGGGTAAGACGGCATGCCAGACGGCGTCACTGCGGAAAAAGATCATGCGGTTCATGATAGGGGAAATATGCAAACGTTCGTGCGTCCCTGTCGAGTCATACAACTGCAGCTCTCCGCCGTCACCTGGCTTCCAATCAGGGTTGAGATAGAGAACACAGGAGATAAGACGATTATTCCTTCCCCGAAATTGATCTAGGTGTTTGGCATAGTGCCCCCCTTTGGGATAATAGGCCAAGTGAAATTCATACCCACTCAAGCTCAAGAATAGAAGTCGATTCCACCGCAATAGGCTTTCTTCGATCCAAGCAAATACCTCTTTTAGGCTCTGGTCTCGGTCTTGATCCAACCAATACGTCATATCAGACCGAATGTCAGGTGCCTGTTGACGTGCGTTCAACGTGCCAACTTTGGCAGGCGTTAGCTCATCCTGTTTTGCATGGAAAAACACCATGAGCTGCGCGAGTAATTCCGGAGGGAGGTAGCCGTCTATCAAGACATAATCCTCTTCTGCTAAGGTGTCTGCCCAGGCATCCCATTGCGCATCGCTGTGCACTATGGCAAGAAGGTAATGTCTACCCTTTGCGCTATATCCGGATGAAGTGACCTTGCAACGGGGCAGGTGTGCGCTACGCGCTCAAGCACTTCTTGCGTATTCTCTTTTTGCCCTTCCCCAAGTTGAAGTTCAATGGATACCTCTATGCGCGCAATACGGCGTGGATCTGCCGCCATGTGTTTGGTCGTATCCCCCGTGGCCGATAGAATCTCAATGCCATGATTTTGGGCAAAAATGCCCATCGTGGTGATGATACACGTCGTCAAGGACAGCGCACATAAGTCTGTAGGCGAGAAGGCAGCCCCTTTGCCTTGGTTGTCTGTCGGGGCGTCCGTAAAGATGTTTGTCCCACTTTGTATGTGCACATTGGTGCAGCGCAAGGTGCCGAGATAGGTGGTTTTAGCTGTGGCCATGTAATGATGGTTTAAAGGGGTGGTACTCGTTCAGGGGTAAAATGAAATCAGAATCTAGGCTTCAATAACAATCCGCATCTCTCCTTCCTTTGGATCTTCAGCGACGTGTCCAATGCAATGTATAGGACTGCCGGCTTCCCTTAAGGTCGCTTCAAATGTGGCGGCGGCGTCAGGTGAAACAGCTGCCAATAGCCCTCCGCTGGTCTGCGGATCATAGAGGATAAAAAGTTGTTGGCCGCTTACCGGAGTAACACTGCCGTAATAGGTGACATAATTTTTTGTGGTTCCGGTCGGCATACAGCCCAGCGCATATAAATCATCTAGTCGCAATGCATCATACTTGGGAATATGCTGATAAGCAAGAACACCTTGCGTTTGCGAGGCCATCATCATTTCATGCAAATGCCCAATAAGTCCAAATCCTGTCACGTCGGTCAACGCATGTACGCCCTCCATTTGGCCAAAAACCTGGCCTACCTTATTTAATTGGGACATCGTGGCCACGGCCCAATCCGCATCATGGGGTTGGGCAAGTCCTTTTTTCATGGCCGTGGCCACAATGCCAATGCCCAGTGGCTTGGTGAGGTACAACAGATCTCCGGGCTGTGCCCCGCCATTTTGCTTCAGATTCTTTTGCGCAACACGTCCTGTCACACTCAAGCCAAAAATGGGTTGTGGCACATCAATACTATGCCCGCCGGCGAGGGGTATACCTGCTTTTTTGCAGGTGTCACGCGCCCCTGCAAGGACTTCTCCAGCAACTTTGGCAGAGAGCTTTTCAAGGGGCCAACATAAAATAGCCAAAGCCATATCCGGCTTTGCCCCCATAGCATATACGTCACTGATGGCATTAGCGGCCGCAATTTGACCAAAAACAAAAGCATCATCCACAATGGGGGTAAAGAAGTCCGTGGTGTGGACCAAGGCTTCACCATTGCCTAAATCCATTACCGCAGCATCATCATGGGCATCGTGACCCACGAGTAAAGTAGGATACGCTTCCAAAGGGTCAAAGCCAGATGCGGCCAGGACTTCCTTTAGTGCATTGGGGGCAATCTTGCAGCCACAGCCCGAACCGGGATTAAAGGCAGTTAGTGCTGTGGTAAGTGGGTCAGCCATGTGGAGCGTATTTCAATGGTTTCGGTAATAATTTTTGCGGCTGCTTCTGCTGCGGAAAGGTCGCGCACATCCACTGTGGTCAAAATTTGCTTAGCCCGTTTTTGGATACTTTCTTGATAGGTCCGGTCATAATAGGATAATGCAATGTCTGCCGCGCTGCGCAAATCTCCTTGATAAACCGCCTCTATCGCTGTTTGTGCTTGTTGATGACCTAGACGCTTCGCGATTTTAGGAAAAACAGCGGCCAGATCCTCTTTGCTTGCCTGTCCATATAAAGCGACCAGATGGTCTAAGCGATTCGCGCGAGAACGCTCAATGACCACCAAGGGCGCCTCCTTTTTTAAGGCAAAGAAGTCAGAATGCATCCATATGCGTCCGATGGAACGACTTTCATCCTCCATCCACAGGACTTCCTTTTCTGGCAATTCTTCCAGGAGATGGGCCCCGTTATTTTCAAAATTTTCTTGGGTGGGCTGGTCCCCTTCACCGACGTGGCCAAAAGCGGAACCTTTGTGGTGGGCAATGCCTTCCAGGTCAAATACGGGGGCAGATTGGGCCATCATAGCGCGCAAGATCTCTGTCTTTCCGCTCCCTGTGAGTCCCGAAAGCACCATCCATGGTCTCGGCGCATTCCAAATCGCCTGTACGCGCTGTCGGTAGCCTTTATAGCCACCTTCCCACCGCTTCACACGATGTCCTGCGGTGGTAAGCAGCCATTCCATCGATTGGCTACGCATTCCACCACGCCAGCAATACACCTCAATGTCAGATCCTTGCGCCAATTGATCTGCCTGTTCCACCAAGTCAGCCATTTTGGGGCCGACAAAGGCGAGGCCTAACCGAATGGCTTCTGCTTGGCCTTTGGTTTTGTAGCATAGACCAACTTCGTGCCGTTCTTGGTCACTAAAAAGGGGGAGGGACAAAGCGCCAACCGCACGGCCATGGGCAAATTCACTCGGGCTTCGAACATCAAGGATAGGCATGCTTGCAAGGTACGAATGGCCCGTATCTTTGACCTATGCGAACAATAGCGCTTTTATGTGTTTTTTTCATGGTATCAGCATGCCTGGTGCCAAAGAAGAAACTCGAATTTGCGCAAACACAGATTGTTCGCCTTCAGATAGATAGCCTTGCTATGGAAGGCCGCTGGCTTACTGCCGAGGGAACGGTGGGAAGTACCCAAGACTCGTTAGAAGTATCAAGGACCAAGGTGGAACAGCTACATCGCCAATTAGCAGAATCTGAAGCGGCATTACAAGAAGTCTCTTTGGGCCTGGATAGTATGACCTTTCATCAAGCCTCCACCAGTGTAGCCCGTGATGTGTGGCGAATAGAAGCCCTACGTGCGAAGCGCCGGATGGAGCGGGCAGAGTTTGTTCGGGACAGCTTACAAGAAGTGGTGGTCAAGCTCAAAACGACCCAGAAGCCCCGCAGATAGCTTATAAATGTGATTTGATGACACGCAAACGATGCGTGTGTTTGCCCAATTCTGCGTTATAAATCCCTGTGCTGTCCAATCCATCCATCCTAACGGACCCACTGGCGTGTAATATGCGGTTTTCTCGCACATAGATACCTACATGGGTAATCTGACCCTCTTCATTGTCAAAAAAGACGAGGTCTCCCGCCTTGGCTTCGTCTAAAAAATCTAGGGTTCTGCCTTGTGTCGCTTGTTGGCTGGCGTCCCGCAGCAGCGAAATGCCTGTAAGCCGATACGCCATCTGTGTGAGCCCAGAGCAGTCAATCCCAAAAGCGGAACGTCCGCCCCAGAGATAGGGAGCATTTGCGTACAGATATGCGTTCAGTAAGAGTTCTTCTCGCGTATGGAGGCGTTGCGCTGTCCGTCCTTGGAATAAGAATGCTTCCGTTCCCACTTGAAGTACCTTCTGTTCTTTATCAAAAAAGGGCAGGGGGGAGCCTGCTACGACCGTACGTGTGAGGCTTGGGCTATCGTGCTCTATCAGGTCAACGGCATCGCTGACCAATGCCTGAGGCTGGTCTACCAATGCCCGGTATTGACTTTGTTCAATCCGCTGAATTTGACGGTCCAACATCCATCCTGTATACCCATCATGTCCCAAACGAATCTGCGTCCATTCCGCTTTTTGATCCAGGATTTCAAAAGCCTCTCCAAAAAGCGCTTGGTTCACCATCTCTGCGCGATGGCTAGGTTCAGCCCGCATGGGGGCCAAGCTGTAGAGGGAAAAGCCGAAGGGGTTCACGGTTTAGTTGAGTCGTTCAAGAATCATGGCAGATGCACCGCCACCGCCATTACAAATGCTAGCGGCACCGTAGGTAGCTTGGTTTTGTTGCAGGACATGTAACAAGGTTACGATAATTCGCGCACCACTACAACCTAGGGGGTGACCTAGTGATACGGCTCCTCCGTTGACATTGCAGGTGATGGGATCAATCCCCAATAAGTCCATGTTGACCAGTCCCACCACGGAGAAGGCCTCATTTAACTCCCAAAACTGAATATCCTTTACTTCTAGCCCTGCTTTCGCCAATGCTTTGGGTACCGCTTTGGCTGGCGCTGTGGTGAACCATTCTGGTTCATGCGCCGCATCTGCGGAAGCTATTATACGGGCTAAGGGTACAATACCTAGTTCTGCCGCTTTTTCGGCAGACATTAACACGAGCGCAGCAGCCCCATCATTGAGCGTGGAGGCATTGGCCGCAGTGACGGTTCCATCCTTAGTAAAGGCAGGACGGAGGCCCGCTACTTTTTCTCGGATGATATTGGTGAATTCTTGGTCGCGGTCCACTACGGTGACATTGCCACGTCGGTCCGTGATCTCTACTGGGACAATTTCCGCATCAAACTTACCTGCATCCCATGCTGCTGAACTGCGGTCATAAGATTGCAATGCAAAGGCATCCTGCTCTTCACGGCTGTAATCGTGCTCTTTTGCACACATATCTGCGCAGACCCCCATTACTTGCTGGTCATAAACATTGATCAGGCCATCCTTGGTCAATCCATCTACCATTGCAGTATCGCCGAATTTGAAGCCTTGGCGGCTGCCGGGAAGGTAATGGGGAACTTGACTCATGTTTTCCATGCCGCCTGCTACGACGATATCTGCATCCCCAACCTGGATGGCTTGGGCTGCTAAGGCAATGGCCTTCATGCCGGAGGCACATACCTTGTTGATGGTGGTACAAGGAACCTCCTTGGATAAACCTGCGCCCAGTGCGGCTTGACGGGCGGGTGCTTGTCCAAGGTTGGCTTGTAAAACTGAACCCATAAAGACTTCTTGCACGGTCGAAGGGTCGAGATGAATTTTAGCCAAAGCGCCTTGGATGGCGATGGCACCTAATTGAGTTGCAGGGACGCCAGACAGGGCACCTTGGAAACTTCCCATAGGGGTTCTTACGGCGGAAACAATGACGACTTCTTTCATCGAGATAAGCTTGAGGGTTGTATGCTTGCGAATATACAAGTGGAAGCCCCTAGGTGGCGCCATGAATTTCTGCATTCCTGTATAAGTTCATTGTGAAGTAGCCGAATTTTCATGTATTTTCGCTGCCCTAATTCAGCTACTCAAAAACAAAACCCGGTGAGGTGGGTGAGAGGCTGAAACCACCAGTTTGCTAAACTGGCGTACGGGAAACTGTACCGCGGGTTCGAATCCCGCCCTCACCGCCAGAATCAAGAAAACCCGCAGCTTTCGCTGCGGGTTTTTTGGTTCTAAAGCTCCCCTTAAAGAGGCAATCCTGCTCCATGTAATCAGGATCTTAAAAAAACACCCCCGCAAAAATGTGTTTTGTGGGGGTGTTTTTGAAAAAACGTGACGAAAAATCCTTAGATCATAGTTGGAATACCCGAATATAATCCACCGCCATTCTTTGTGGGAACGTGGTCTGTGCATTTGGGCTTCCAGGCCAATTTCCTCCCACGGCCACATTTAGGATGAAGAAAAACTTCTCATGAAATTCTGACATAGTACTTCCAGAGATGTTCAACGTGGTGTAGAGTACATCATCTCGGTACCATTTGATCGCGTTTTCATCCCAGATAATACTGAACACATGAAATTCATCCTGATACGATTTCCCGTTTTGCACAGGAATAGAGCCTCCATAGGATGCGTGGTTACCCCCATTATCCCAATGCCCAGTTCCATGTATTCTTTGGTCCCCTTGGTTTGTTGTGCTGCCTCCCGTCATTTCCATTATATCAATTTCACCACAGGCGGGCCATCCTACAGTAGAAATATTGTCTCCAAGCATCCACAATGCGGGCCAAAGGCCCTGCCCAGAGGGTAGAGCCGCCCGTATATCGATTCTACCATATTGAAAAGACTGTTTTCCTTTGGTAATGAGTCTGGATGAGGTATAGCTAAAGCCACCAACTGCTTGTTCTTTTGCCGTTATAACGAGACATCCTTGCTTTAGTTGGGTATTTTCTTCTTTATAGTACTGAAGCTCATTATTGCCCCAGCCCCAGTTGCCATTCCCCAGTTCAAAGGTCCAATCTTCGGAGAGCTCGGTTCCAAGGAATTCATCTTGCCAGACGAGTGAATAGCCCGGGTAGCTTAAGGGGGTCGAATAACCTGTAGTGGGAATATTACTTGTGTCCATGGCAATTTGGATCAACACGGTGTCATAGGCTTCGATGTAATGCTCAAAGCTCACATGCGCACGCAGGCGAACAGGGTATTTCCCAGATAGAGCATAGGTATAGCTAGCCGTCCCATCCGTGCTTTCAACGGTGCCATTCGTGCCTTCTTCAAATTGAAACGTGTAATAGTTTGCCATGTTGGCGGTAGCCACTACTTCTACTAAACTGGGATCGGTGTTGGAAACCGAAAGGGAGAAAACAAGATTAGTGGGAAGTTGTACCGGTATTTCGGCTGGATCACAACTATTGAACAAAAAGAGGGTTGAAAAGGAACTTAGGAAGAGTCTGAACATGGGGTAAAAATAAGAAGGGCGGGAATTTCCCGCCCTTCATGAAGGAGAAAATTTTAGTTCTGTTCGATGTTGTCAATATAGAATGTGCCTGCATTAGAAACACTCCATCCAGGGAACATGACCAACCGATCATAGGCAGTTGAGACGCCTGAAAGGTCAAAGGTTAATTGAACCCAAGATTGCGCTGTGGTAACGCTTTGATCAAGCTCAACATACTGGCTAGGAGCCGCTTGATCTTCAAGCTTAAGGCGGAATGTGCCAGTATCAGGAGCCCATACCATCAATTGAATGGTAGATTGTGTTGAGAAATCCAATTTGGCATCTAAGTCGATGAAAAGACCCGCCCATGTTTCGTTGCCGTGAACCGTTTCCAAAACGTTACCAGAGGTATTCAAGCCCGATGCATTCGGGTTGGCAACATAGGCATAAGCGCTGTTACCGAAAGTGGTGCACGTAGGTTGCAATGACTCAAAGTCAAAAGGTAAGGCATACGTGGTGGGCGTGGGGCCAGGATCGCCTGTATACCCTTCTGGAACCAGGCGGATGTACCAAGCTAAATCAGCATTTTTGGCGTCTACGTAGCGGATAAACAGCTCATTGGTGTCGATAGAGATGATCTGATACGTGCGTACGCCAGTCCAAAAGCCAATCATGGCATCACCGCTGACGGTAATGCTCGTATCAGCTCCTTCATTTAATGTCCAAGTTTCGCCCATCTTGTCTCCAGTATAGGCAGTAAAGTCACCAACCAAACAAGACGCAGTGTCCGTAAAAGGGGCATCTCCTGCATGAGCGGAATTGACATAAATATCGCCACCCGTCACCTGGTCAAAACCAAACCCATTGAGGCGGAAGGTGTAACGGTCATTGTACAGACCTGAACCTGCTTTCTCATTTGCACCGGCAGCCCACCATTCTGGGGTGTTGCCTGCTGCGCTTGAGGGATTAGGTCCAACACCCATGTGGGCAGGACGCACGGAATCCACAGCCCAAGTCTTGGACGATCCACCGGTCAGAAGAGCATAGATAGGGTTGCTAATCAAGCTGGGGTCATCCTGGTCAATCGTAACCACCTGAGAACTGCTAGCGCTGCCACCAGCATTTTGCACCGTCAGCGTAACCGTGTATTGACCTGCAAAAGGATACGTGCTACTCGCATTGGTTCCTTCGCCCGTTTGGCCGTTGCCAAAATCCCAGCTCGATTGCAGCGTGCTATTGCTTGCCGTGAATTCAATCACGTTGGCATTGGCTGCAGAAGGCATGTAGGTGAATTCAGCATCTTCTGCTGTAGGGGGATCCCCTAGTGTTGGTTCTTTATCGCAACCTACAGTTACGAGTAACGCCAATCCAAGGATCGTCCAACTTTGGTGCCAAAAAGCATTCGGTGATTTCATAGTTTTGATTTTAAGTGATTGCATAAAGTTAATAACCTGGGTTTTGATTCCAGTTGCCTCCCGCAAGGTCAATTTCAACCTGAGGAAGAGGGAAGCGCTCGTGTTTGCCTGAAACAAAATTGGAGATTGTACTGGGGGCTTTTCCTGTTCGGACAAGATCCCAAAAACGTAGTCCTTCTCCAGAAAGTTCTAAACGTCGTTCCATGTAAATATCCTCCATCAAAGCATTGCCAGAACTTGTCATGGCGGGCATGTTGACTCGTGCACGTACTTCATTCAAGAATCCAAGCGCTTTGCCACCTTGCCCAGTGTGTGCAAGCGCTTCAGCGGCCATTAATAAGACATCTGCATAGCGTATAACCTTATAGTTGAGGGGGGAGGTTAAGTCATTGTCGGGTAACCCGATTTCCCCTTGTCTTTTGATGTATTTATTATTGTAATAACCGGTATGCCCGCCTCCGCCTTGCGCGTATGAGATGCTGCTTGGATTCGGTTGGCTGGCAATGAATGCATCCAGGTCAAGTATGGTTATATCCCTTCGGATATCGCTAATATCAAAAGCTTGATAAAGATCTGCTGTAGGTAGATTGTAACTATTTCCGTCGCCATAGAGAGGCCCTTCATATTGTCGGATGCCATTAAAACCTGCTGCGGCATTACCTTCAAGGCAAACAAAACAACCATAG
>LICG01000040.1 GCA_001438205.1 Cryomorphaceae bacterium BACL7 MAG-120322-bin74 | reverse complement strand
CGATTTCAGACTACATTGCTCAGTATGGTGAACTCGCTTTTAGAAAGGCTGAAAGACAAGCATTAAAAGATACTGCTGGATTTGAAGGTATTATTTCTGTAGGAGGAGGTACCCCTTGCTTTTATGATAATATGGTCGAAATGAATCGATTGGGCATGACCGTCTACCTTCATGCGTCCATTGGTTTTCTGAGCCACCGTCTGGTGGATTCATTTCGGGCAGGAAAAGAACGTCCTCTGTTACTAGGGGTCCCTATAGATGAATACCCTGAATTTATAGGAAAGCATTTATTTGAACGTCAACCCTATTATCGTCTAGCAAAGTTGATTATCCAAGTAGAAAAAGTCGATGTATTGGAGGCCTTAAGCGGGATTCAGATTAAGTAGACCGCCTCTGGAGCGGTGAAATCCACTTCTACGCGATCCTGAAAACTCGTACTCAAGCTCAGTCCTTTGATGTCTGCTTTAATGGGGAATTTCTTAAAGTTTCGATCGATTAAAACAACCGTAGAAAGTTGTTTGAGGGGTGCGCTCAGAAAATAATGGACGGCATAAATCAAAGTAGCCCCTGTATTGAGCACATCATCGATGATGACCACGTTTTTCCCTTTAACATCTGAAGGTTGCAGTGCGCAAACAGTGGGTCCTTCTGCAGGATTTCGTTTGTTGATAGAAATCTCCGCCAAATGAACCGTGCCATCAAAATGTATTTTCAATAGCGCATGCAGTCGCTTCGCCAAGGCGTATCCAGAATTGCTGACGCCGACAAGAAGAATTTCATCTTGATGCAGATGGCGTTCTATAATTTGCCATGCCATGCGTTGCATAACACGTTGCATGCGTTCTGGATCAAGGATAAGCGTGCGTTCTGTCATAATGTCTGCAATGTAGCAATGAAAAAGACCTCTTTATCTGCACGTGGTGCAATACTTAAAGGGCTAGATGCGAATGTTTCAAGTTTAAATGGATGAGAAAACCTTGTCGTATACTCCTCCATACTTCCGCCATAGGGGGGGCCGACCTCCGTTAACGGAAAGGTGAACAGCAACCCCATTAGTTTCCCGCCCGGTTTTATTAAGTGCTGCATGGCATGCACGTACTGGGGTCTCAGTGTTGGGGGAATCGCACAATAGAAGGTGCATTCAAGTACAAGGTCAAATTTCTTAGCGTGTACAGGAGACATGGCCCACTCAAAGAAATCTTCAGTAAAAAAATGATTCTCAGGAAAACTGGGCACCCGTCTTAGAAAAGCCGCTTTGGCACTCGGCGCCCAGTCGCTGAGGTATACCTCTGTAAATCCAGCATGATGCAAGGCCTCGCCGTCCCACGCGAGTCCGCAGCCGGGAATCAGAATCTTGGTGTCTTTGGGCAAATGTTTGACGGCTTCCTGCAAGGCAGGAGTGACCCCGTTGAGATCCCATCCTGTTTCTCCATCTTGGTAGCGGGATTCCCAATACGTGGAAGATTTAGCCATTTTTACGCGATAACAGGGCAATGTTTTCCACATGATGCGTTTGCGGAAACATGTCAACAGGTTGGATGGTGACAATATCATAGGCTTCTTTTAAAAGCGCCAAGTCCCTTGCTTGTGAGGCTGAGTTACACGAAACATAGACAATTTTTGGAATATCCAACGTGAGTAATTGGGCCACTACTTTTGGATGCATTCCGTCACGTGGCGGGTCAGTGACCAAGACATCAGGCTTGCCATGAGCATCCCAAAGCACCTCGCTAAAGGCTTGCCGCATGTCACCCACCTCAAACACGGTATTATTCAGTCCATTCGCTATTGCATTTTCTTTGGCAGCAGCTATGGCTTCTGGCACACTTTCTACCCCAACTACTTTACCTGCTACTTGTGCCATAAAAAGCGCAATGGTCCCTGTACCCGTATATAAGTCATAGACCGTCTCACCGCCTTTCAAACCAGCTAAGGCCAAGACTTCACTGTAGAGGCGGTGCGCTTGCGCTGGATTGGTTTGATAAAAACTTTTTGGTCCAATTTTAAAGGACAATGCTTTCCCTCCGGCTAGAGCAGAGGGCATGTGCTCGGTTAAATGTGTTTCTCCTGCGAATAAGACCAAGTCTACATCGTAGATGGAGTCATTGGGCTTGGGGTTATGGGCGTAATAGAGACTCGTGATTTCAGGGAAAGTATCCACAACAGCTTGCAGCAAGGCGAGACCCTCTTTACCCGGTGCTTCATAAAATTGCATAACCAACATCCATTGGCCCGCTTGTGTGCAGCGTACCATCATGGTGCGGAGCATGCCGTGCTTTTCACGTGGGTGAAAGAAGGTCAATGCATGATCCAAGGCATATTGGCGCACAAAGTTCTTAATCGCATTGGAGGGCTCTGGCTGCAAATGACA
This sequence comes from Cryomorphaceae bacterium BACL7 MAG-120322-bin74, assembly GCA_001438205.1. Taxonomy (GTDB): domain Bacteria; phylum Bacteroidota; class Bacteroidia; order Flavobacteriales; family Schleiferiaceae; genus TMED14. The sequence continues at coordinate 10,787 of LICG01000040.1, read as the reverse complement.
CGTATCAATGTCCATGATTTTATCCCACATTCCAGGCACATGAAAACCAAGGGCATTTTTCTGCGCAATAACGGCCTCGCTGGCAATTTCTTCCCAGCTTAACCATCTACTTGAAGAAAAACTAAATTCTAATTTGTTGCGATAGCGCAATGCCGCTGGGGCAAGGATAATGGGGCGAAAGTCATCGCAAGAAATATCGCCGATGCGGCGAAGATTTTCACGGACTTCGATTTCTTTAAACCTTGCCTGTTCTTCATAGGCGACATGTTGCCAACTACAACCACCACAATGTGCCGCATAAGCGCAAGTTGGCTCTACTCGGTGGGGTGAAGGGATTTCAATTCTTTCGATAATGCCCTCTAGGTGCTTTTTCTTCTTCCTAAGGACCTTTACGGTGACAACATCACCCGGGGCACCACCAGAAACCAACAAAGTTTTTCCATCGGGGGCATGGGCTATACAAACCCCGCGGCCGCCAGCGCGTTCTAAGGAGACACCTTCTAAAATCATCTGACAAAGATACTCCTTGTGTAGCCCGTATCTTTGAGGTAAAACCAAGAAAACATGTCTAAAGCTGAAGCCTATATCACCCTAGAAGACCGTTACGGAGCCCATAATTATCACCCGCTTCCAGTTGTTTTGGAGCGTGGAAAAGGGGTGATGGTCTGGGATGTAAATGGCAAAGCCTATTTTGATTTTTTAAGCGCCTATTCTGCAGTTAATCAAGGACATGGTCATCCAAAAATTCTAAACGCATTGATAGATCAAGCGCAGCAGTTAGCCTTGACTTCGCGTGCTTTTTATAATGCGCAATTAGGTCCTTTTGAAAAAGCCATAACCGAACGATTTGGCTACCATAAAGTTCTTGCTATGAATTCTGGGGCCGAAGCCGTAGAAACCGCAATCAAACTTTGCCGCCGTTGGGCCTATGACGTAAAGGGGGTTCCGGCCAATCAGGCCAAAATCATTGTGTGTGGCGAGAATTTTCATGGCCGGACAAGTACGATCATTTCGTTCTCCAGCGATCCAGATAGTTTTGCGGGTTTTGGTCCCTATATGCCCGGTTTTGAGCTTATTCCTTATAATGATTTACCCGCCTTAGAAGCAGCGCTTGCGGATCCACATGTCGCCGGCTTCTTAGTGGAACCTATCCAAGGCGAAGCAGGTGTTGTGGTGCCTGATGAAGGTTTTATCCCAAGCGCAGCAGCGCTGTGTAAAAAGGCCAACGTCCTTTTTATAGCGGATGAGATTCAGTCTGGTATAGGACGAACGGGTTCTTGGTTGGCCACGTGCGGAGATTGTCAATGTGAAACAGGCTCTTGTGAGCGTCAGACATCCACCTATACCCGTGCCGACATTCTTATTCTAGGAAAGGCTCTGTCGGGAGGCGTTTATCCTGTGAGTGCCGTTTTGGCAGATGATGCCATCATGCTCACCATTAAGCCAGGTCAGCATGGGTCCACTTTTGGGGGAAATCCCATTGCGGCCAAAGTGGCGCAAGCCGCATTAGAAGTCATGGAAGAAGAAGCACTCATGCAGAACGCCCGCGCGCGCGGCAAACAGTTCAGAGAGGGCTTAACGGAGAGAATTGGTCACCTCCATTTGATTCGGGGTATTCGAGGTAAAGGATTATTAAATGCGGTCTTGATCAACGATATTGAAGATTCGACCACGGCATGGGACATCTGTATCGCCCTCCGTGATGAAGGCATTTTAGCCAAGCCGACCCATGGGAACATCATACGATTTGCCCCGCCTTTGGTTATTACGGAAGGAGAAATGGAAGAAGCGCTCAACGCGATGCAAAAAGTTTTCTCTGCTTTTGAGCATCATTAAGTTGTCATGTCCGTTTTAAGTTCTTCTGAAGTGGGGGGCACGTTTGATCTTGTTTGGTGTAAAGGGTAGTTAAACTCCCTGCGTGCCTTTTTCTTCTAATGTTTCCGTCCAATCCACATACATGGTATTAAAGCTCTGACGCACATCTTCCAGCCATGCGGTTGTGATGCACCCCTTTACATCCCCTGCTCCTGGGAACCGCTCTTTGGCGTAGCGATATGATTGTCGCATGGGGCCCGCTTCAATCTCCAGTAAGAAATGCGTTTCTGTGGCATACAGCACCATGCGAAAGTGCGGGTGGGGGATTTGTTCTATGATGCGCATAACCTAGAGTTGAAATTGAAATACAAGATTTAACAGCCTGTTTGTGAGGTAGTTCGGAACAGCGTATTGCCGTGCTGTAGAAATGTCCATGATCCAAAAGTAGGAGGCAGTATTCCGAATTTCTAAGAGATTAAAGACTTCAAGTCCCATGCTTGCCCGAGGCCCAAAGGTGTGCTGAAAACCTAAGTCCATACGTCGATAGGGGGGGCTGCGAAAGTCTTTACTTTCCTCAAGAGGCGCTCCAAATGGAAATCCCCCGGTGACATTGATTTGCAGGTAGACCTTATCGTTGAGGTTGCCTGGAAGGGCATCTTCCACACGAAGAGAAAAACTAAATCTATAGTCACTGCCGCGTTCTGTCCATCCAAGGCCAAACTTCTCCTGTGCACGAAATAATGAAAGGGAGGCCCAAGACTCTGTCCCTGGGAGCCACTCACTGTGAATTCTATTGTCGATACCCACGACTCGGGCGATACCGGGGCCGTCTCCTAGATATCGGACTCTCATGCCATCTTGCTCAAAAGGGAAGGCACGATCAAGATATTTAACATAGGCCTCCCCGCGCCAAAAGAAAGGTTTTCCATTAGAGGTAAAATTTCTTTCTAATCCAGCAATGCCATGCCATGCATGTTGCATTCGGGCAGAGGATAGGAACGTGGCGTTCTCCCAGTTTCGGAGTTCGCGCACGCTGGCGGTCTGCGCATAGGATCCACCCGATAAGGTAAATCCAAGTTGGTTGGGGAGTGTCCATCGGAGTGAAATCCTTGGTGACCATCGCTGTTCGCCACTCCGGCTGTCTCGCAGGTAACGCACGCCTACATTCCAGGAGGGAAGAGATGATTCTTGATCGGCCTGTTTGTGCCAAAGAAAATGCGCGGCTATTTTTTGATTGATCAGGTGACCTTCGCTGTCGGTAACTTGGAATAATCGCAATTGTTCCTTTGTATCTAGGACCGTATCGGTAGAGGTGAGGATAGCCAAGGTAGGCTGGTGAGGGAGGCTGTATCCCGCTGAATCCAAATTGACCCATTCATGCACAGCATCTAGGCCTTCTTGATGACGGAAACTCACTGCAGCCTTCAGGGTGTGCGCACCTTGTTGGTAGGACCAACCTGCTTTTGATTGCCATTCCCTTACCCACAGGTCATTGCGTGCATAACGTTGGTGGCCACCTGAGCCTCTTAAATAGGACAATTCACCAAATGAATCTGAGCCAAGGTTGTTGTTTACTTCTCCGAGGAGATAGGCGCTTTCTACGTCCATCGCCTCTTTTTCGAGTGCTTGGGCAAAACTCGTTTCAAAAAATATTTCTTGATGTTCTGTGAGCGAATAGCGGCTTCGGCCCCCCATAAAAATGTTCTGATAGGTATACTGTTCAAGACCTTGCATAAAGACATGTAGTCTTAATACCTCTGTGACAGTACCAAATTCAGTCGTTCGTGACGAGGGGCGCATCGCAAAAGTGCTAGACTGCGCAATGCCCAGCAGTTGATGGTACCATCGCAAACTAGCAGATTCATATAAAAATTGCAGGTCTTGCGCATCAGACCGCAAATCACCTTGTATATCGCCCCCTCGAACAAATGGTGCATTGCTACGGTAGCGTGCCCCCAAAGCAAACGACCGATAAACAGGGCCATTTTTTCCATGCTTATCCATCCTCTTCGAGGCAAAAATCCTCCCGGAAAAAAGACCTAATCGGATCTTGTTTGAAGGAAGTTCAGCCGTATTCCGGCTGCGGTAATCCACCTCTAAAACAGAGGAGAGTTTATCCCCTTTAGAGGCATCAAAACCGCCAGCAGAGAAGGCAAGAAATTGAACAAAGTCAGGATTAATGGCACTAAGTCCCTCTTGCTGTCCGCTACGTGCAAGTTGAGGACGGTAGACCTCAAAACCATTGATAATGAGAAGATTCTCATCAAAATTCCCGCCGCGCACGCTAAACTGAGAGGAGAGTTCGTCAGATCCCGCAACACCAGCCAGGCTTCTCACCATGCCTTCTACCGACCCCCCTGCTTGCCCAATTCCACCAAAATTGGAGGTTTTTAAGCGTATCGTATTGGTTTCGCTAGCTTCAGAAACCACCTCAATCTCATCAAGGGTGCTAGATTGTGGTAGAGTGTCACCCGTGCTAACAGGCCCCCCCCATGCGCTTACGCTAAGAAGGAATGCAATCATTAGCGCTTAAAATCACCTCGTTTGAGGGCGTTAAAGAATTGGGACCAGGCAAATGGGTCACTCAAGCGTCCAAGGATGGCAGATCCGCCATTGCTGCCGTAATAGCGGTTCGCATTGTGCACACTTTGTGCTTGGGCTGTCATGATATAGCGTTGCATCTCACCTGCATCCATTCCCATGGCTTGTGCTTGTTCCTTTAAGGATTGGATGGCAAGGTTGCGCAAGGCAATATCGCGCTCCGTTGTCTTTACCTCCATGGTGAGAAGTTCGCGGTTCAAATCTTCGGGTCTAGGCCATGGATATAGGATCACTTCATCGAGCTCTAGGGTGTTCCAATGCAGGGTGACCACCGCTAAATATGAATCACCTTTTAACGTATCTGGAATCCAGAGTCCTTCCGCTTTAAATCCATAGCGTTTCACTATTAAACTATCCCCTGGCATTGCGGCAATACTGAAAAATCCATCATCTCCCGAAGACATCACAATCGGACGTCCTTTGATGTGGATTTTCGCGTTGGGGATGGTCTGATGGGCAGAGTCTTGCGCCAAAACCACCCCACTCACTTGAACCTGACCAAAGGCTGTTACCTGCGCGATGCCTGCTAGGAGGAAGAAAAGAGAACGCCTCATCATGGTATATTTTGCTCAAAGGTACTTATGTTTCCTGCCTCGTCTTTTGCGACAATCTTGAGTGTACCTGGTTGTTGCATGGGCTTAGGTATGTACAAACGCCCATTCTTAGCATCATAGTATGCCCAGAGCCATTGACCATTCAAGTACACATCATAATCGACAATGTCAAGAAGATTGTCCTTCATGTTCAAAGTCCATGCTGGAGCGTTTTGAAAACTTCCTGATTGTAGGTTTTGAAGCGTAGGTGGGTTCAAGTCTTGTGTGATCGTCAGTTCCCCTAGGATTTTTATGTCAAAATGGAGCCTTCCTTCAGGATTAGGGGTTCCTACAATGCGATAGGAACCTCGACCATCTCTACCGATTAGGACGGTTTTGGTTTTCCAGGAAGTCGGATACTCAGCAGGGGGTGTCCATGTATAGGCAAGATTCTTTAAGACAGGCACATCCGGTCCTGCGTTCCAATGCCGACTATCTATTTCATTAAAATATACCTGGATAGGATCTGTGAAACTATTCGCCGACCAGACTACCTGCATTGCGCCCGCTGAGGCATATCCTGCAAGGGAAGCGTTACGTACACCCTCGGAAGCAGTGTTGGGCACAAAATCAATGGGTCCAGAGGCGGAAACACGATCTCCATTCGTTGAAGTAGCTTGAATCGTGACTTGGTATTTGCCCGGTGATTGCGGAATGGAACGGAATTGACGCCATTCAGGCGCAGGGGCAAGGGAGGGGATTATCCGGTAAGTGCGTTTGCCCGTTTTTCGTTTTACTTCAGGCTGCATTAATCCATCTGCGCTGCGTGTTTCTGCAAATGAAAATCGATCCAATACCCATTTTGTAGAAGCACTACCTCCTTCTGCAGGGGGTATCGGATCCCAAATAGCTTCCAATGACTTAATGCCTAGCGTCAATCCGCTGGGATGCTTTCGGTCTACTACATAGGCCCCAATGTCTGCCCAATTCGTGACTTTCAAACCTTCTCCCCAGGTTCCATTGGACACATTCCGATAGCTTCCATCCGAGGTGTATACGCTGAGAATATTGGGTGGGTAACTGTCCTCCCCATATTGGAGTCCGAATGAAAAGGGATCAAGAGGCTCTTCAGAACGGCTATCACGCCATTCAAAATGGAGGTGAGGGCCGCCAGACCCACCGGAATTGCCAGACCAGGCAATCGTGTCACCTGCACTGACAGGGTATTGTTCCTCCTGAAAATAAAGGTCTAAGCGATTTGATTCGAGTCGGGAGGCATTAGCGGTAGCAACAGAATGCCATTGGGGTTGAAAGTCCTCAAGGTGCGCATAGACCGAGGTGTAGCCAGAAGGATGTTGGATATAGAGTGCCCACCCGAAGCCATCTTGACGGACCACCATTCTTGAGAGGTAGCCATCTTGGACGGCCCGTACCGGCCACCCGGTTTGCCCATTGGTCCGAATATCGACCCCAGAATGAAAATGATGGTTCCGGAGTTCGCCAAATGTTCCAGCAAAGTCTACCGTGCCGGCTATCGGCTGCACGTCGATAAGGTTTTGGGCTTGAAGATTGCCAAAAAAGAGGAGAATGAGGATAAAAAAAATGCGTTGCATACGTGAGGGGAAGGTAGGAAATGCCGGTTGGAATGGCTAAGTTTGAATGTTCAATTTTGTCTTCAATGTCTACTCCAATCGATAAAGTACAACGCATTCAGGATCAGGTTCATGACCTGATTGAGCGGTACCGTTTGACTTTGGGAGAACTAGAGGAAAAGGCTACAGATGTTGCTGCTTTGCACCAAGAGCTTACGCTTGAAAGGAAAAAAGTGGCGGGTTTGCGCAGTGAAATTGAACAACTTCGTTTGTTGATGGCATTTAATGGTACGCAGGCTGAACGCCAAGCGCTCCAGCGTCAATTGAACGAATGGGTACGGGAGATCAACAAATGCCTAGCGCACTTGAACGCCTAATCCCATTGGAGCCATGAAAGAGACCCTCAAAATAAAAGTAAACATAGCGGGAAGAGCCTACCCATTGACCATTGAGCGTCATGAGGAAGAACAGGTTCGGAAAGCGGTCGCCATGATTCAATCAGCTATGCAGCGTTTTGAAGAACGCTATGCTGTAGGTGACAAACAAGATGCGCTGGCCATGTGCGCCCTTCAACTAGCAAATCAGATGCTAGGTCTCAAGGGAAGCGATGGCAAAGACAACGAGGCTCTTTTAGGACGCTTGCAAAGTGTTCAAGCCCAATTGGATGCCGTACTAAGTACGGGCAACTGATCTCCTACTGCCCAATCTTGTGAGAATGTCTCACAGGATTTGGAACTTGAAGGGAAGAAAATATGATAGGAAGTATCCTGGCAGGATTAGCGGGATTCGTAGGTGGGGCGATGGGTGCCATCGCCCTCCAGCAAACCGTCCTTAAATCAAAAGGAGCCGCCATTTTGCGTGAAGCAGAAAAGGAAGGCGAAGCCTTGAAAAAGGAAAAAATGCTCCAATCTAAAGAGCGCTATTTGGAGCTCAAAGAGAAGCATGAACAACGTTCCTCAGAGCGAGAATCAAAGATCCGAGAGCAACATGGCCAACTTAAAGAAGCGCAGCGTGACCACACAAAATCTGTGGAAGACATTCGCAGAAAAGAGAAGGAATTATCGCATCTTGAAGAGGGTTACACGCGCAAATTAGAAAGTATGCAAGCAAAGGAGGGTCAATTAGATAAAGCCCTGCAAGAGCAATTGCGCAAACTTGAAAGTCTTGCAGGTATTACAGAGGAGCAAGCGAAAGAGCAGATGATTGATGCTGTAAAGGCACAGGCAAAACACGAAGCTTCCGCCTACATTCAAACCGCCCTGGAAGAGGCTAAAATGACAGCGAATCAAGAGGCGAAGAAAATTGTTATTCAAACCATTCAGCGAATCGCGACCGAACAGGCGAATGAGAATGCGGTATCCGTATTCCACATTGAAAACGATGAAATGAAAGGGCGCATTATTGGGCGCGAAGGAAGAAATATCCGTGCCATCGAGGCCGCAACAGGGGTAGAAATTGTCGTGGATGACACCCCGGAAGCGATTATTCTCAGCTGCTTTGACCCTGTAAGACGTGAAATTGCACGCTTGTCCTTGCATCGCTTGGTGACAGATGGCCGCATTCATCCTGCCCGCATTGAAGAAGTGGTCGAAAAAGTAACGAAGAGTATAGAAGACGAGGTGGCCGAATTGGGCAAGCGAACAGCGATTGAATTGGGCATCCATGGCTTGCATCCAGAACTGATGCGTATGGTGGGCCGGATGAAATACCGTTCATCGTATGGTCAAAATCTATTAGCGCACTCCAAGGAGGTTGCAAAGCTTTCTGCCGTTATGGCTTCTGAGTTGGGATTAAACCCAAAGGCTGCCAAGCGCGCGGGTCTTTTGCATGATATTGGAAAAGTTCCTTTTGAAGAAACGGATTTGCCGCACGCCTTACTTGGCATGCAATGGGCAGAGAAATATGGAGAAAAGCCCGATATCTGCAATGCCATTGGAGCACACCACGACGAGATTGAAATGACGTCTTTATTGTCGCCGATCATTCAAGTTTGTGATGCAATTTCGGGTGCACGACCTGGAGCGCGTCGTCAATTGGCAGAGAGTTATATGCAGCGTCTTAAGGACCTAGAGCAGATGGCCATGGGATTCCAGGGGGTCAATAAAGCCTTTGCTATTCACGCTGGACGCGAATTGCGTGTCATGGTAGAAAGTGATCACGTGAGTGACGCAGAAGCCAGTACCATTGCATTTGATATCTCTCAAAAGATTCAAAACGAGATGACCTATCCTGGCCAAGTGCGGGTGACGGTAATCCGCGAAACACGGGCTACAAGTATTGCCAAATAGCAGGTAATCTTGATGCAAATAAAAAAGCCGACGCTTTCCGCGTCGGCTTTTTCTTTTTAAAAAATGCTATGGTAGCCTAGCTCCCAAGGTCCATGCTTTGGGTGATGATAGATTGACGTGCCTCCCAATAGGCTGTATATTCAGCACTCATGGACATCCGCCCTTCTAGGACAGCTTCCCATGTGCCAGCTTCGGTTAAATATTTTTCTGCAAAGCGTCGAATCGCATGATCCGCGTCCAGTGTCCAATCAACCAGGCCTTGATTCACGGCAAAGTGGTAGGTCTCCTCACAGGCTTCCCGCTGCACCATGGCACGCAGCCCTACTTTGGAGGCTAATTCAAAATCCAAAACATCATCGAAAACAAAGCCCCAGTCTTCCACTGAGGAACGCCACGCTTTTTCTAAAGGCGCGATGGCTAATGTTTTGTCCTTAGCGTGAAAGAAGAAGTGATGAATATGTTCTCTTTGAGCAAAGAATTCCGCTGTGGGATTTTTCTCGCCGGTGACAATAGCTACGGGCAATACAGACCCATGTTGAAGAAAGTGTCCAAAGCGCAACAGATTGAGCCCCATGCTGTCCAATTCAGAAAAGGAGGAAGCTCCATTTTCTGTTTTTCGGCCATCATGAAAAACGCCATCCCAATCAAGAATCAGGGCGTTCATCCTACTAAATCTTGAATGTCCAACAGGCCCATCACCTTTCCGTCCTGCGTGACAATCAATTGATCCACTTTTCTTTCGGCAAATAACGCAGCAGCTTCATTCAATTTCGCGGAAGACTCAATGGAGGCGGGTTGAGAGTTGGTGGTAATTTGGCTAAGGGTAGTGTGCATATCTGCTTGCTCATTTGCTTCGAGCCAACGGCGGATGTCACCATCTGTAAACATGCCTACCGCGTGACCTTCTTCGGTTAGGACCACGGCGCCATACCCACCTTTCGTCATTTGAACGAGGGCCTCTTGTACAGAGGCGTTGGGTGAAATGCACACATTGGCTTTTCGCATAGCGTCCTCAACAGAGGTAGTGACGCGGCGGTTGTCTACAAAGAATTGCTCTGAGCCAAGTTCTGTCAGATGGTTTTGGGTCATTTGCTGTAGGATTTTCCAAGGCACGGTGATGGCATCCACTCCAAGTTCAATGGCATTGCGCACATGTTCTAAATGACGAACAGAGGAGAACATCACTTTGGTCTCATAGCCATGAGTGTGTTTTAAGTCCATGATGGAGGCAACTAATTGCAACGCATCTGTTCCTTGATCTTGCAGTCTTCCCACCAAAGGGCAAACATAAGTTGCCCCGGCAGCCATGGCCATATAGGCCTGCTGTACGGTATAAACAAGGTGAAGATTCACCAAAAACCCTTCACTTCGTAGCATCCTGCATGCACGTGCGCCTTCTAATGAAATAGGAATTTTATAGACCGTCGTGCTGCGATCCAGACCCAGTGCTTCTTGTCGTTTAGCTTCCGCTACGATTTCTTCCGCCGTGCGGCCTAGAGCTTCTATTTGAAGCACGGGCACCATTTGTGCAAGGTCGAGCAAGGTGGCATCTAAATCCTTGACCCCTTCACGCTGCATGAAAGTAGGGGTTGTTGTGAGGCCTGCCAAAAAGCCCAGTTCAAAAGCCTTTTTGATCTCTTTGAGGTCGGCCGAATCCAAGTACAATTCCATGGGGCCAAAGTACGGATTCTGTGCGTACTTTGCAGAGGAAAACCGCGCCATGTCTAGGATTCACAAACTTTTAGTCGCCAACAGGGGCGAGATTGCTGTACGCATCCTTCGAACAGCCCAAGAAATGGGCATTTCGACGGTTGCTATTTATTCTGAAGCCGATGCCCGCGCGCCGCATGTTCGTCTAGCGGATGAAGCGATATACGTGGGGCCTCCTCCAAGCGCGCAGAGTTATCTCAATATGGATGCGATATTGGACGCGGCAAAGCAGACGGGTGCCGATGCAA
>LICG01000039.1 GCA_001438205.1 Cryomorphaceae bacterium BACL7 MAG-120322-bin74 | reverse complement strand
AGAGTTATCGGGCCTTCAATGCCCCGTATTTGAGAATGCAGTAGATCGCGCGGACTCCGTCGCGCCAGCCGATCTTTTTGCCTTCGTCGAAGGTGCGTCCGTAATAGGAGATGCCTACTTCATAGATCCGCACTCTGGGGATGCGCGAAATTTTGGCCGTTACCTCAGGTTCAAATCCAAAACGTTTTTCTTGAAGGCGCAATGACTGCACCATGTCGGTCCTAAAAAGCTTGTAACACGTTTCCATATCCGTCAAGTTAAGGTTGGTAAACATGTTGGACAGAAAGGTCAAAAATTTGTTGCCGATCGAATGCCAGAAAAAGAGAATGCGGTGCGGATTGCCCCCCATAAAGCGCGAACCATAGACGACGTCCGCTTGTCCTTCGATCACCGGCTGAAGCAAAAGACGATATTCTTCAGGATTATATTCTAAGTCAGCATCTTGGATGATGAGATAATCGCCTGTTGCCAGGGCAATGCCGGTATGCAATGCAGCACCTTTACCTTGGTTGATCTCATGCGTTTTGTATTGTATGGGCAATTCTGGATGCGCTGCTGCCCAGCCATGAATGGCCTGTTCGGTGTTGTCCTTGGAACAGTCGTTCACAATAATCAGCTCTTTGTTCCAAGAATGAGGTAGTGCAACCGCATTGACTTTGTCCAAAATCAAGTGGATTGTGGCCCCTTCATTGTAGGCCGGCATGACGATGCTAAGTGTAGGCATGGTCGCAAAAATAGGGTTTTTAGATACTACCTTGTTCTTATGAAAATGCAGAACGTTTCTACCCAAATGATCCAATACACGGATACTGAGGTGACAGTCCAGCCTTTGGCTCTGGGCTTGGAGGATTTTATCCATCGAAAGCCGGAGCATGTCACCTGGGTAAATTTTTGTGGATTTCCGGATGTAGCGGAATGGGACAGCTGGAAAAACGCCCTCTCGTTGAACGCGCATATGATGGCAGACTCCTTGGATCCAAAGCAGCGTCCCTTGATGGAAGAGTATGATGAAGCCTTATTTCTTTCGGTGAAAAGCATCGTGAAACGCAAAGGTTCCAGAGTGAAGTTGGAACATATTTCCTTCATCCTCACCCAAGACTTTGTTTTGACCGTGCAAGAGCGCGTTGAGGATCGTTTTGAAGGGGTAAAGGCACGCATTGCAGAGGGGCGCGGCACTGTACGCAAGCGGCCTGTAGATTATTTGGTCTATCGATTATTAGAAGCGGTGGTCCAGCCGTATGGGGAGGCCTTAACCTTTATGGAAGATCACCTAGATGACCTCGAAAGAGACATTGTTGAAAGGCCAAATCAGGCAGTCATGGAAAGTGCATTGAACCTAAAACGGGATTTAACCATTCTTCGGCACGCACTGGTGCCAATGAAAGAAGTGCTGGGCGGCGTAGAAACGTCGCGCTTTATCCAACAACCCCATTTGCCTTATTTCCGCGATGTTCGGGATCAGATCATGCAACTCTATGACCGTATGGAGTCTATTCGCTCCATGTTGGATTCTATGGAATCCCTCTATCTGTCCAGCGTAGGCCAAAGGACCAATGAGGTGATGCGCGTATTAACAGTATTTTCAGCCGTATTTCTTCCCATCACCTTTGTGGCTGGGGTATATGGGATGAATTTTCAAAATATGCCCGAAACACAGAATCCTCATGGCTATTTTATCGTGCTCGGCGTGATGGCCTCCATGGTGGCGGGAATGCTCTATTACATGAAGCGCAAAGGATGGCTTTAGGCCGGTAGATTTTTTTTTGCGATCCGAAAATCCATCACCGCCCAAAGCCCATTGATGATGGGACTTAGCCAATTGAAGAAACAGTAAATCCCATAATCCGCTGCGCTCACATGTAAGGTCGCATATTGATAGGCACCACAGGTGTTCCAGGGAATGAGCACGGACGTGACCGTGCCACTGTCTTCTAACGCCCGCGAGAGATTTTCTGGCGCCAATCCTCGGTCTTCATAGGCTTTTCGGAACATGCGCCCCGGAACGACAATGGCCAGGTATTGATCGGCTGCCGTAAGATTAAAAAAGCCACAGGTGGCTAACGTGGCCAAGATGAGCCCCGTTGTGCCATGCGCTATGCGAAGGAAGAAGAGGGTGATGACCTCCAGAAAACCGGATGCAGCAAGGCTACCACCAAAGGTCATGGCACATAGGATGAGCCATATTGTACCCAGCATACCCCGCATGCCTGATGATTGCATGAGGTCATCTAACAACAAGTTGTTCATGGGGATGTGGACATCCCCATACGCACTCACAAAGAGCTGTTGGTAGATATCGCCCCAATAGACGGCATCGGATCCTGTTAGCTCAACAAGAAGATGGAATTGCCCAAAGTAAGCCGCCATAAGACCTGCAATGGTGCCGATGGCCATAGCGACAATGGCATCTACTTTATAGATAATTAGGCCAATACTGAGGGCTGGAATAGCCAAAAGCCACGGACTGATCGTAAAGCGGTCTTTGAGTTCGGTGGTTAGCACCTCAAGGTCTTTGAGGTCACCTCCTGTGCCATTCCAACCTAAAAAGGCAAAGGCAATCAGGGTCAATACAATGGCTGGACCGCTGGTGTAGGTCATATAGCGAATATGGGTCATCAGGTCCGTTCCTGCCATAGCCGGGGCTAGATTGGTCGTATCTGAAAAAGGGGACATTTTGTCCCCAAAATAGGCGCCTGAAATCACGGCGCCCGCAACGATTGCCGTGTCAAAGCCCATACTCTGGCCCACGCCCATCAAGGCAATCCCCACCGTGGCCGTGGTAGACCAGGATGAGCCTGTAGCCAAGCTAACAATGGCACATACCACAACAGTGGCAGGTAAAAAGATACTTGGAGAAAGGACATCAAGCCCATAAACGATGAGGGTCGGTATAATACCTGAAACAAGCCAGCTTCCGGCAAGTGCCCCTACCATTAGCAAGATGAGAATGGCTTTTGAACTGTCTTGAATGTTGCTCTGAATCCCTTCCCAGAGGGTATCCGATTTGACGCCTTTGAGCGCAGCTAAACCCGCGGTCACACCGGCAGCAGCAAGTAAAATCAATTGGTTGCTCCCGTCTAAGCTACTGTCGCCAAACATGCGAACATTTACAAAGAGCGCAATGATGAGAAAGAATACGGGCAAAAGGGCATAGAAAAGCCCTGGTTTTTTTGGATTCATGCATCCAAGGTACGCTAGGAAGGGGCGTGTGGAAAGCCTTTTAGGCTAGGCCATCCAAGGACGCAGTACCTCTAGAACGGCAGGCAAAGGCAAGCCTTTTACTGTATCAAAGTCTCCCTCAAGGCGGGCGATGCCAATATGGCCGATCCACTCTTGTGCGCCGTAGGCACCGGCCTTGTCCATGGGTTGATAGGTCTGGACATACCATGAAAGCCAACTTTCGGGTAAGTCGGCCATATGTACTTCGGTGATCCGGTGCGCATGTTCCCAACGTTTTCCATCCGTCGCCCAAACTGCCGTGATGACACGATGGCTGCGGCCACGAAGGCGCAATAGCATCGTCAAGGCCTCCTGGGTGGATGCAGGTTTACCAAACCGCTCACCATCCATCCAGACCTCCGTATCTGCTGTAAGGACGACTTCGCCATGCAAAAGACCTGGGACTAGGGCTTCTGCTTTTTGACGGGCGACGTATTGCACGGTTTCTAGATCGCTGAGCCCCGCAGGGGCTAGTTCATCTGTATCAGCTGTCCTAACAGAAAAAGGAAACCCTAGAAGTGCCAGTAATTCTTTACGCCGAGGCGACCCCGAACCTAAAACGAGGTGGGCTTCAAAGCGGGGTGGGCAGCTTAAGCCTACCAGTTTTTGTCCGAATCCAGCCTCCATTTTCCTTGGACTTTCAATGTTTGTTCAATTAGGTCACGGACACAGCCTTTTCCTCCCGCAATGGGCGAAATATAGCGACATATTTGTCGAATTTCAGGCGCAGCATCCTGCGGACAAGTGGGCATTCCTACACGTGTAAGAACTTCATAGTCAGGCAGATCATCACCCATATAGGCAATTTCTTCCGGCTTCAATTTATAGGTATTCACGAGCTCATCAAAGGCCTCTACTTTATAGCGCGCACCCAGCCAGATATCTGTGATGCCTGCGGCTTGAAGGCGCTCCTTGACGGCCTCTGACTTTCCCCCCGTGATGATGGCCACTCTGAAGCCTTTGCGAACGGCTAATTGTAATGCATAGCCATCCTTGGCATTGAAGGTGCGGATGGGCTCTTGCCCTGGAAGAATCATGACACTTCCATCCGTCAAAACCCCATCCACGTCAAAGACGAAGGTGGTAATTTTGTGCAGTTCGGTTTTATAATTCATCTTGCTGTGCATCAAGTCGTGCGATGCTTTCGCTGAGCGCCTGATAAATAGGCTGAAGCTGCGCGGGAAGCATTTCCATGTGTTGGGCTAAGGTAGCCGAATCTAGTCTGCGGGCAGGGCCTGTCTGCAGGCTTTTTGCCTCTGCTGCAAGGCCCGCCTTCACGGTTTCGAGCAACATCTCATCCATAGCCTCTAAGCCCTCATACTTTAGGTATTCTTGGTACAAGGCGACGAGGTGATTGCTGAAATTGTTGGCCCATACGGCGGCAAGATGGTATTTGCCCCGCGTTGCGGAATCTAACCAGCTGCCAGACCGAAGCGATAGATCCTTGTGTAAATCTTCGAATGTAGAGGCAAGGGCAGGATTTTCCCAAAAGATAGTGCGGGTATCCCATGCAACCTCTGCGTTTTTGAAGGAGTGCAAGGGATACCAAACGCCCGCATGGGGAAGGGGGGCCAATACGTCTAGTGGGGTAGCTCCGCTGCAATGAAATACCGGGATCTGGAGGTTGTATTGCACCAAAGCCCTTACTGCGTTAGGAATGTATCGGTCTGGTATCGCCAAGACAATGCCTTTGCTCTTGTGTGAGGGTAGTCCTACACCTTTGAGCCAAGATTGGGCACTGAGGTGCTCAAAAGGCACGTCGCAAGACGCAAAGCGCTCTTGCAGGGCAGACCCCAGTTGGCCGTGGCCAACAAGTGTCCAGATCATTTTTTTTCTTCGCTAAGGCTTCGGTAGATCCGTTTCCAAACGGCTAGAAGACTGCCTAGTGCCATCAGGATAGCGCCAAGCCAAAGCACATTAATGTAGGGGAAGATGAAGGCCTGAAGCAGAATAAAAGGAGGATCTTGGTTTTTCTTCTTCCAAGCCGTCACTTTAAAAGTTCCAGATTCATCCGTTACGCCGTCAAAACGTAGTTTAATCGGGGTGTCTTTGATTTCCACTTCGGTGGTTTCTACTTCATTCCCATGAAGATGATAGGGGAGAATGATGGAGGTGGCGGTGCCATCCATGGCTTTTAGGGTCATGGTAAGCTCTATGTCCAAATCATTCAGTGCTCCACTTTCTGGATCAAAACTTGCATCCTGCACGACCAAAGTATCACCGTGAAGGAGGTATTCATTAAAAAGGAAGATATCATCGCCAGCTTGCAGGCTTGCTTCCATAGGTTCATCCCAGTCCCCTTCTTTTTCAGCGGTGGGACGCAAGTCTGCGTAGCTCACATAGGTGTAGATATCTTTGTTCCAGTAATGCTGTGTACTGGGTTCACGGACGTTGCCCATGCGGGCATTCATCTGCACAAAAGGCGCTAATGTAAACGACGTTTTTAGGTGCTTACGTTCCCCATCGACCCAAGATGCGAGGGGTGTCTCTACTTCATAAAAGGCTATATCAAAAATGCGATTGTGACCCTCTGTCCGTTCACCCATCCATTCTACATAGTACGGATACATGGAAACGGTATCTCGGAGCGGAAGCAAGATGTTTTCGTTAGAAGGAAAATCTGCGTGAATGTAGGTTGCGTTGGTCGAAATGGCCTCTTTTTTCGCATTACTAATCAAGGCGCCAAGCAGCACCAAAGCAAAGCCCATGTGGGCCATGGCCATTGCGCCTGCTGTCCATTTTCCGCGCAGAAAACGTAGCCAATAGTCTGCATTGGCCACAAAGGCAAATAAGGAAATCACCAAGAGCGCGGCATAGAGGGGTTCGGTCAGTGAAAGCCCCCAAATCATCAGAGCACCGAGGAGAGCACTTACGATACTGGCCACAAGAACACGGCGAACCAAAGCAGCTGGACTTTCTTTCCAGCGCAAGAATGGTCCAATGGCCATCAAAGAGGCAATGATTAAGGCAAATGGGATTTGCAGGCTATTGTAATGCCTTGCCGCATCTGCCGGAGGGGCCATTTGGGTAGAAAGGAGGGGGATCATCCCCTCGGGCCCAATCAACTTGTTCAATACCGGAATACTGGTAGAGAAAGTTATCTGTGCTGCCGAGAGTAATAACGTTAAGGATCCAATGAACATCCAGAATTCACGCGAACTAAAGGCGTCTTCGGAAGGGCTCTTGGGGAGATGTCGACCACGAAAGGCCAATAAAAGCAGGCTGCCAATGGTGAAAAAGCCCAAGAAGGCCATCAACTGACCATTCAAGCCTAGGTCAACAAAGGCATGGACCGAAGTCTCTCCAAGAATGCCACTACGGGTAAGGAAGGTGGAGTAGAGGACCAATAAAAATGAAAATAAGGTCAAAAACAGGGCAGTGCCAGGGGCCGTCTTTTTGTGTTTTACGACCATCATCAAATGGCCCGCGGCGACCAAGGTCAGCCATGGCACCAGGGAAGAATTTTCTACAGGATCCCAGGCCCAGAATCCACCAAAGCTCAACGCTTCATAAGCCCAAGCGCCGCCCATGAGGACACCGGTTCCCAAGATGGCTACACCAAAGAAGGTCCATGGCAAGGCAGGGAGTGCCCATTCGGTGTACCGTTTTTCAATCAGTCCCGTGACGGCATATAGGAAGGGGATGGTGACGGCTGCAAAACCCAAAAAGAGGGTGGGAGGATGAATGACCATCCAGTAGTTCTGTAGCAAGGGGTTGAGCCCTTGGCCATCACGGAATGCCGGTATGCGCATCAAGTAATCACTAAACTCAGTCCAGGGTAGCCCGAGATTCTCTGGCAATTCTCTAATAAGGACGAAAGGTGACGACCCAATTTTTAGGTCGCCTATATAGACGCCTAATAGCATGGAGGCTAAAAAGAGTTGAACCAAAGAAAGCGTCATTAGGGTGCCGTATTCCCAGGATTTAGCGGTGCGCATTAAGACCATGCCCAATGCGGCATGCCATGTCATCCATAAAAGGAAACTACCTTCTTGCCCTTCCCAGAAGCATGAGGCGATGTATTCCATGGGCATGTCCAACGAGCTATGGCGCCAGACGTAATCAAATTCGAACCAATGATTAAAGAGCGCAGCAAATAATGCCCCAATCGTTCCGAGTACGCCTAGGCTGTGTAAGCTAAAGGCCCAACGCCCAGCACTGCGGAGACCATGTGCCGGTCTTTCTTCGCGTTCTGCAGGGCTGCGCAAGGCTTGGATCCCATAAAAAAAGGCGGCCAACAAGGCGCCCGCAAAAGAAAGGGCGATGAACATGCGTCCAAGGCCTGCCCAAAAGGTATGTTCACCCAGGTACGTCATGCTTCAGCAGGGGTATTAACGGAGGCGCTTTCGGGCATCACGCCTTCTTTGTCCGTATACTTTGAAGGGCATTTCATAAGAATATCTGTGGCAATAAAGGCAGAGTCTGTGGCATGTCCCGTGAGCGTAATTTCTTCGCTGCGCTCAAAATCTGTGGGTTTGGGCTGATTGTAAAAGACCCTTGCACGCTTTCCTTCTTTGTCCACGGCAGTAAAAGAGAGTAGGGTCGTTTTGGGATCAAAGTGCAGTGGTGCGTCAAGGTCCAATTTAGCCACAACGGTGACGGTTTCCGGCTGTTGCTTCTGTGCCATGTCAAATGTGGCATAGACGCTCGCGTCTTGAAGGGTGACCAGAAGTGCGCCAATTAGGATGGCCACTACGGCGAGTAAGAAGACGTGGCTGCGTTTCATGCCTTTTTCTCCAGTTGAGTGATCCGTCGCTCCATCCATACGAGATAAGCGACCAAGCCAGCGAATACAATGCCTATAACAGCTACGACGACATATATTTTACCCTCAGCACGGAATAAATCTGCCATTTCTGCGGGTGGGGCTTGAAGGAAGGATAGAAGCATAACGGATTAAATAACGTTTATTGGGCAGACAAGTTCTCTAAGCGGACACGGAGTTGGGCAATCCACCAGCCGATCAAGATCCAACCCAAGGCAGCAGGGTAAAAAACCATACGCATCCGATTGTCTAGGTCATAATTTCCAAAGGCTGGATTACCCCCATTTCCTGGGTGAAGAGAATCCGTCATTCTAGGTAAGATGCCAATAAAGACAATCATCAACACAAAGGCAAAAACATTGTAGACAGCGGCCAGGCGAGCGCGTTTTTCCGCATCATCGATGCTTCCACGCAAGATGAAGTATGCCGCATAAATTAACAAGGTAACGGCTGTGCCATTTAATTTAGGGTCCGCGGTCCAATAAGCGCCCCACGTAGCTTTGGCCCAAATCATGCCGGTAAAGAGCCCCAGGAGGGAAAATATCATTGCTACCTCAGCAAAGGCTTTGGCTTGGCGATCCCTATTCAGGTCAAGGAGCCTTCCTTGGTCTCCTGAGCGCAACAATCGAAATGAATACACTAAGGATCCCGCCAAAAGGGCAATCATGGTAAACCACATGGGGACATGGAAGTACAAATTGCGGATGGTTTCATTGAGAATAACCAAACGCGGTACGTCAAAAAGCAAACCCGCTATAAGCGTATAACCAACAAGGGCGGCGCCCAAGATTTTCCAGAGGTTTTTCATGCGCGCCAAAGGTACGGAAAGAGCAATGCTCCTAAAGAGATGGGCAAGGCACAAAGGACGATTTCCCCTATCCAATTGGGATAGAGTAAAATCCAAGGTTCACCCAATAAAGCTAGCTTGCTTGCCCTCATGGCGACAAGCAAAGTGGGAAGCAATAAGGGAAGGCTAAGAATGGCCATGAGACTGGTCCCCCGCTGGATTTTGGAGGCCAAGGCTGCGGTAAAACTTAACGTACTTGCGATCGCGACCGCACCCAAAGAAATACTGATGATAAATCCGGTGTTTAAGGCAATGGTAGAACCCTCCGCCGGCCCTTGCGCCGGCCATCCCAACCAAAGGTGAAAGAGAAGCAAGCCTGTCCATGTCACAACGAGTGTGTTCATCGTATTGGTTAGGGCTTTGCCTAACAGCAATTCTCCAGGGCGAACAAGTTGATTCATATAGAGCCATTCAGCATCCGTTGCAGCAAAAGCCCTTGCAGCTGATTGCAATGCACTGAAAACAATCGTGATCCATAACAAGGCAAGCCAAGTGGTAGGACTTGGGTCACGCACCACCAGGCTGCATAGGAAGCCCACAATTGCAGTAAAAAGGACAGGCAGGAACCAACCGTTTGATCGGCGGTATTCCATTTCATATTCCCAGTGAAGCAAATGCCGTACGGCTTTCCATCTTAGCATGTGACAAAGGTAAGGGTTGCGTAAACTAACCCCTCTTTTCTCTGTTACGAAAGAAGGAGCTCGCCCATGAATTTTCCTATATATTTGTTTAAACATGAAAAAATTATCCTCCCTATTGCGCATGAGTCTTATTGGAATGCTTGTTGGCTGCGGCCAAACCGTTGCGCAGCCTGTCTCTGGGCCTGTCGACTTTTATAGTTTGTCTGCCAATACCTTGGAGGGCGAAGCCTTTTCTTTTGAGCAACTCAGAGGAAAGCGGGTGTTGATTGTCAACACAGCTTCTGAATGTGGCTTTACCCCTCAATACAAAGACCTTCAAGCTCTTTGGGAAATGACAGACCATGCGTCATTTGTCATTCTTGGCTTTCCGTGCAATGATTTTGGCAACCAAGAATCGGGTACAGCTGATGAGATTCAGTCCTTTTGCAGTAAAAGCTATGGGGTAACCTTTCAGATGATGGAAAAAGTGTCCATTAAAGGCGTGAATCCGCATCCCGTGTATCAATGGTTGACGCAAAAAGAACAGAATGGCAACAGCGACGCCCATGTGCGCTGGAACTTTTGCAAGTTTGCGGTAAACGAGATGGGGCAATGGAACGCGTCCTACTTGATGACCACTTCGCCCTTAAGCAAGGATATCAAGTCCTTTGCAGGTGTAACAAAAGATTAATTCTCTCCGGTATATGGAAAAGACCCCTTTTATTCTGGCCATCGGCGCGCATCCAGATGACGTTGAATTAGGTTGTGGGGGCACGATAGCCAAGCATGTTGCCCAGGGACACCAAGTAGCCATCCTTGACCTTACACGTGGGGAGATGGGGACCAGGGGTACGAGGGAAATCAGGGCAAAAGAAGCCCTAGCCGCAGCCCATATACTTGGACTTTCAGGACGCTATAATGCTGAATTAAAAGACGGATTTCTGGAGAATACAGAAGACGCTCAGCGCAAGGTTATTTCCTTCATTCGTCACTTGAGACCAGACATTGTGCTGGCGACAGCGCCCAAGGACCGTCACCCGGATCATGGTCATGCCGCCGCGTTGATTGTAGATGCTTGTTTCAAATCCGGCCTCCGTCATTTGGAGACCACATGGGAAGGAGGCCAGCAAACTGCGCATCGACCTCAACATGTCTATCATTATATCCAGTATTACGATTTACCTGCTGATTTCTCGGTGGATATTACAGGATATATGGATAAGAAGATGCAGTCTATTCTCGCATACAAGAGCCAATTTTTTGATCCTGCCAGCAAGGAGCCTGCCACCTTGATATCTTCTCAGGGCTTTATTGACTCAGTCGAAGCCCGTGCCCGTGAATGGGGCAGGAGCATGGGGGCTCTGCATGCAGAAGGATTTATTGTGGTGCGAAGAATTGGCGTAGAGCTGCTGACAGACCTGCGATAAACCCTTCCGTTCTATTTGGTTTTTTCCCCTATCCAAAGTTGGTCATAGAGAACCCTAAAGGCCTTCCCGACAGCCGTTTCTCTATAATCTTGGAAGACAGGGGGTGGAGCCATGGCCTTTTCGCTTCTAGCCATGTGTTCTTGCAAATTGGCGAGCGAAAAATCTTCTCTGATATGAAGATTACCCCCTTCGCCATAGATGTCTTTTACTGCCTGCAAGGGTGTGCTCAAAACAGCCATACCCCTTTCTAAAGCTTCGCCTATGACCATACTAAAGGTCTCTTGAAGGCTATGGACAATAAGGATATCGTGGTGTAGCATGGCCTGATGAACCTCCCTTGGAATAGCGGGCCCAAAATACGTTCGTCCAGGTTGCTTTGGGAAGAGGAGTAAGGCTTCTGGACCACTGCCCATCACCGTGAGGTGGTCTTTTGGAAACTGCAGATGATGGGTATCCCATGCCTCAAGCAATTGATCAAATTGTTTGATGGGCACCATGTCACCGACCCAAAGAAAGCGTCGATGGGTTGCCTGTGATCTTTCTAATGGTAGGCTGGGCGCCTTGAGGCAATTCGGAATAAAATGCATGCTTTGATCCGTCCCAACAGACTTGATGATATGCCTCGCAAGCCAAGGGCTTACCGCGGTTCGCGCATGCGCAAGTCGCGCAGTCCATACCGCACCAGGATGGGGCGTATATAACCAATGACTTTGATGTTCAGTGACAACGCGCCGAATACGGGAGCCAAATAGCATGTGGCAAAGGAGCATTGCTGCCGAACTGTCCCATCCTCCGCCGTGGACGTGAAGAATTTGTGGCGTGTCCTGCTCTAAACAATGGCGCAGTTGACGCCATTTTGCCCAAAATCTTGTGTTCTTTGGGCGAGATATATTGGCCGTGATCTCGCCAGAAAGCAGGGCAGTGCTTTGACCGTCCCAAACGAGTACGCCTTGTTTTTCGATTCCTACCTCCTGCAGACTTTGGATATGCGCTTGGACAAAACTCCCATGCTGGGGATCCGTGGCATGGGGCCACATGCGAACGATGTGCAGGACGTACATAGCCCAAAGGTCGGGTAAAGTGGTCTTACTCTATGACCAGGCGGCGCGTGGTATTTTTACCATCTGCTTGAACCTTTACAAGGTAAATGCCCGGATTCAATTTGGCCTGAACCGAAATGCGCTGGCTATTTTCTACTTGCTTTGCCCAAATCCGGCGACCCATTACATCCCATAATTCAATGGTACTGCGCTGCGCAGTTGTTCCGAGGTCAACGACAAAGGCGCCACGAGACGGGTTAGGTAGGATCTTCACATCTTGCACCGATATAGGGTCTCTCAAGCCAATCCCTGCAACGGTGTAGCAATTGCTCGTATCCGAACATCCATTTTGTATGATGGCTACAGCATAGCTTCCGTTTGCCATGGCAGTATAGGTGGCAGTGGTAGCACCTGAAATGGAGGCGAAGTTATTGCCGCAGTCTAGCCATTGATAGGTGGCATTATTGGCCAAGGCGGTTAATATGTTCAGGGTGCTCATAGTGCCCGATTGATTTACCTGGGTATCCACCGTATCGATGGTCAGTTGCAAGTTGATCGTAGAGTCACATGTGTTGTAGGCGGGCAAAACATAGCTGTAGTTGCCAGAACTGGTATACGTTGACCCAGTGGGGTCTGTAAAAGACAGGCAAGCACTGGCCGAAATAGTCGTGTCTTTGTCTCCAGGTAGAGGGGCACCTGCTACCCAGTTGGATGTACTACCTGAAAGACCAAAATTATAGAGGGTTCCATACTGATTTGTCACCGCATCATATAAGGTGTAATTGGCGCTGTTGCTGCCTGATGCTGTGCCTTGATTGGCTTTATAATAGGCTACCAGTGTAAGAGGAGGACTGCAAAGCTCCGTGTTAAAATTCGCGGCAATCTGTGTTGGAGTGCGCGCAGTGTTCCAAATACGCACCTCATCAATAGAGCCTGTAAATGGATTCGTGCCATCTACGCGTTTTCCAATTTGCACATACGTTCCTGAAGAGGTATTTGTGCTGACCGTGAGGTTTCCAGAGGCGTCTAACTGGCCGTCAACGTATAGTTTATATTGACTGCTTGTGGATGATGGATCATATACCACGGCAACATGGTGCCAGTAGCCATCATTGACTGCTGTGACACCACTTAGTCCATTGCCTCCAACTTCAAGACGTGGTGCATTGGCCCACAATAAATTAAACGTAAACCTTGTGCCTGTGGCAAAAACGCCCCAGTCGACGATGGTCTGTTGCACACCACCGCCAGTGCCGGGTATGCAATTTGCGGTAGTTTTTACCCAAGCTTCAATGGTTCTTGCTGAAGTGCCACTTGCCCCTTGATGGGTCGTGATAACATAATCATCTACCCCGTCAAAGTCCAAGGCATTGCTTGGTGCCGTTTGAGCTGAAACTGAAAGGGAGAATCCAACAGTCAGGGCCAAAAGGATTCCTTTGATTTGGCTGGGTAACAGATTGAAAGTCATATGATGATCGTTTCACGTTGGTAGGTGGTGGGAATTTAACGATAAGTTCCAAACAAATGGACAATAGGCGCTATTTGCTAGCATGTGACTCTAGTGTATATTTGCCGACCCAAACGGTGGTTGTAGCTCAGTTGGTTAGAGCGCCTGATTGTGGTTCAGGAGGTCGTGGGTTCGAAACCCATCTTCCACCCAACGTTAAAAACCCCACAGGAATGTGGGGTTTTTCTTTTCAACCCCTGACATTGAGAGGATTTGGAGTTGAGATCCATCTTTAGGCGCGATAAAACTCGG
>LICG01000038.1 GCA_001438205.1 Cryomorphaceae bacterium BACL7 MAG-120322-bin74 | reverse complement strand
AAGCTCTATGGTTACATGCGCGACCGCTTGTCCCTCCGAAAATGACACCAGCGGAATGGATGAGATCTCGAATCCTTCACATTTTGCATCAAGAGCAACCGAAACTTCCCCTTGGGTTCCCCACCGATACAGCTGTAAGTCAATTTTTTTTGACGCCCTTTGGGTAAGTACTACGCACGGGACATCATAGCCCACTGAATATTCAGGCATCCATTGCACGGGCTGACGAATCTCCCCTTTTACCCGGTCAGCGCTTACATATTCAGGCTGCAGCACAATTACTTTGGCCTCACCCGCTTCTTGACGTGATAGCGTCAATTCGATAGAGGGCATGCGATGGAGGGAATCTTTGGATCTGAGTGTAACAGGAACTGACACACTTTGCATAGGCGCAACAAGCGTATCGAGCAACCCTTCCGATCGAATGTGGTAGGCATAGGCAGATTCATTGATCAAGGTGATTTTGGACGCCAATGAATCTACCCAATAAGCTGATTCTGCTGTCCACTCCGCAAAAATGCCTGGGCATGGCATGGGCGCATTAGGGGTAGAAAAGGTAGGGACTGTCCAATCCACGGGTTCGCCCTTGAGGAGTTGAAGGTATTCCGTTCGGCCCCCACGGTCGGTCATGCCAGCAAACCCTTGTGATTTGTGCATACCCCTAGCCAGCGTCCCAATTTCTAAGGAGGATTGCCCTAATTCTGGTATAAATCCTCCAATATTCAGTCGAATCAAGGAATCAGAGGTTGATGAGTCGTCTAGGTTTTGTGCCCACCAGGATGACGTATTCCAATACAAAGCCTTAGGGGCATAACCCCCTCGACGCCCCATCGATTGAAGGCGTTCAAAAGCACGAATCGCCAAAACCGCAGACGCTGTGTGGTGGCCATGACCGGCGCGTGCATCCGGTGGAAAACGGGTAACCATCACGTCCGGCTTGAAGGACTGAACAACCTCCTCTATCCGAGAAAGTACGGCATTTTCATCCCACTTTTCTAAGGTCTCATCCACGGTTTTGGAGTATCCAAAATCCGCAGCGCCTCCAAAAAACTGGGTTGCCCCATCGAGACGTCGAGCAGCATAGAGTTCTTCTTGACGAATGACCCCAAGTGCTTCGCCTAATTCAGGGCCAAGCATATTTTGCCCCCCCTCACCGCGCGTTAGACTCAAATAGGCAACCTCATATCCATTAAATTGAGACCAATGCGCTATCAGCCGTGTATTCTCATCATCGGGATGCGCTGCGATGTACAGGATACGCATCTTAACTGGACGCTGAGCTACGGCATATTGGCCCTCACTGGGGCTATGGTAATACGAAACGCCTTGCCCCACTAGTTGAAAACTTATGCAAGCCATCAGGCCCATATAGACCACGCCTTTCCTATCTTGACACTTCTTAAAAAAAATGTCTATGTTTTTTACACCCATGGCCAAATCTCGTTTTGGTTTTGTATTGCTTTTTTGCTTTGCTTCCATCCTGGCTTTTGGTCAACAAACAGAAACAAAATCCAGAGTAAAATTCCAATCTGGAACGTATGCGCTTCCTGCACTCTCCGAAGATACATACCAAGTGCGTACGGCAGGGGAACAAGGCATGCATCAATTGATCCGTGTTGTCGGAACCGACCATATCTGGACTTCATCCGAACGCCTTGAGGTGCAAAATGCAGGCATTCAAATACTGGGGTACTTGCCCCACCATGCCTATATGGTCATTTTGGATAAGCAGACGCCCCTGACGACCATGCAACAATTGGGCATCACCCATGTCTCGCCATTGTTGACCGAAATGAAACTATCGAGTCAGCTCCATACAGGCAATGTGCCTGACTATATCTGGGCAGGAACGCAGTGGGATGTCTACGTAGAGTACGCATTCAGTGAAGCAAGAATGAGTGTTTTGGCCCGAATTTCCGAATTTGGAGAGGTGCTCAACGAAACCAAAACGGGCATCAATGTGCGCATTGCGCCTGACCAAATTCGCGCTTTGGCCAGTCATCCTGCCCTCACCTACGTGCAGCAGCGCGAAGCGCCAGAAGAGCCAGAAAACCGTATTGGCACAAAAAACCATCGCAGCAATGCGCTGCGTGTCCCTTATGCTGGAGGACGCGCCTATGATGGTACTGGCGTCGTAGTGGGCCATGGCGATGATGGGGATATCGAGCCCCATATTGACTTTACGGGGCGTGTCCTTGCCAATAAATCAAGCCCTTCCTATGGAGCCCATGGCGACCACGTTGCCGGCACTATTTTTGGCGCGGGAAATCTAGATCCCGATGGGGAAGGTCAAGCACCCGGTGCACAGCTTGTTTATTATGACTACCCGGATAACCTAAATGACATTGATGTCGACTATGCGCTATATGGTGTGCATATCACGGCCTCTTCTTACTCTAATGGTTGTAATGCGGGATACACTTCCTTTACCCGCCAACTTGACCAAGATGTACGCGACCACTATTCCTTGATGCATGTGTTTTCAGCCGGCAATAATGGAACCGCCAATTGCAACTATGGTGCGGGAAGTGGCTGGGGCAACATCACCGGAGGCCACAAACAAGGTAAAAATGTTATAGCCACAGCGAACGTTGCCGGCAATGACGTCATTGCTGCGTCTTCTAGCCGCGGTCCGGCCCATGATGGCCGAATCAAACCGGATATTTCAGCGCTTGGAACCAACGTATACTCTTGCCTCTCACCGAATGATTATCGCAGCATCACAGGAACTTCTATGGCTTGCCCTGGTATTGCCGGTGTTATGGCACAATTGTACGATGCCTACAGGCAGAATAATAGCGGCCAAGACCCTGCAGGTGGGCTGATGAAAGCTTTGTTGACAAACAATGCAGATGACATAGGCAATCCTGGACCCGACTTCATCTATGGTTATGGGCGCGCCAATGCGCTGCGCGCTGCCAAGGTGATTGAGAATAATTGGTTTGTCGCTGATACCCTCAGTCAAAACCAAACAGACACGGTGACCATCACTGTTCCATCTGGATTGGGGGAATTACGCGTTATGTTGCATTGGACCGACCCCCAAGCATTAGTGAATGCCAGCACTGCATTGGTCAATGATCTTAATGCATCCCTCAAATTAGATGCACAGACTTGGAACCCATGGGTGCTTAACCCCACACCAAACTCTGCTGCATTAAACAGCCATGCTGTGCGCGCCATCGATAGCTTGAATAACAGTGAACAGTTCACCCTAAGCAATCCATCAGGAGGGTCCTACAAAGTTGTCATTCACGGACAGACTGTACCCCAAGGGCCACAAACCTATTGGGTTACCTGGACCTTTGTTGAACAGGATGTAGAGCTTACCTATCCCGTTGGCGGCGAAATCCTTCCGGCGGGCACAACGATTCCTGTACGCTGGGATGCACCCGATGGTACGGGCACCTTTACCTTGCAATATGCGAATCAAGGAGGCGCTTGGACCACCTTTGCCACGGCCAATGCCAATGCGCGCCAAGCCAACTTTGCTGTCCCTTCAGGCGCTGGTGATAGCCTACTGGTTCGGATCACCCGCGGCACGCAAGGCGATACCGTCGATTACCGCATGGGCTATGTGGGTGTGCCAACCAATCTTAACAATGATTGGGCTTGTCCAGATTCTTTCCGCATCAGTTGGAATATGGTCCCTGGCGCGAGTGGCTATGTCGTATACCTTCTTGGTTCAGAATACATGGACCCTATTGATACGGTCACCACGCCTTGGTATGTCTTCCATAATATCAATCCTGCCCTTACCCAATGGTGGTCTGTTTCAGCGGTGACCTCATCGCAACGAGCTGGCAAAAGAGCCTTTGCCATGGAGAAGACCCCTGGATTGTCTGGCTGTATCTTGAACCATGATGCTATCCTAACCCAAGTATCCAGTCCCTCTGGTCAAATTCCCAATTGTCAAAATACCGCCGCATTGCCTGTCGCGATTAAGGTGACAAATGGCGGAAGTGACACGTTGTTTAGTGTTCCGGTAGCATTCCAATTGGGCAGCGGCGCTGTGGCGAGAGATACCCTCTTGGTTTCTATTCCTGCAACACAGAGCTACTCCTTTGTCTTTGGGCCCAGTATTTCCGCCACGGGATTGGGAAGCTATGGCGTCAAGGTGTGGACCGAATTGACCGGAGACCAAAACCACTACAACGACACCTTATTTACACAATTCCAAGTAGTCAACTCAGACTCTACCTATAACCTCCCCTATGTTGAGAATTTTGACAATTTCTCCAACTGTGGCACCGCAAACAACTGCGGTGGAACCGTCTGCGTATTAGGGGGCAATATGACCAATGCACTCAATGGGGTGGCCGACGACCACGACTGGCGGACCAATGCGACCGGAACCCCTACAGCAGGCACGGGTCCTAGCGGGGGGCATACTTCGGGTGGAGGATCTGGAGACAAGTATCTCTATCTAGAATCCTCTGGAACGTGTACAGAATCCATGGCCATGGTCACGACCCCTTGTCTGGACTTAACTACGGCTAGCTTGCCTGAGTTGAACTTCTGGTATCATATGCTAGGCAACAATATGGGCGAATTACATGTCGATATCCTCAGTCAAGGACAATGGAATATGGATGTGACACAACCTATTTCGGGCAACCAAGGCAGTAATTGGCTTGAAGCCTCTGTTGCCCTCAGTCCATATGTTGGTCAAGTCATCGTGGTCCGTTTCCGTGGCATCACGGGCACTGGACCTGCAAGCGATATCGCCATTGATGATCTATCCATCACCGAGGTAAGCACTGCACCCGTTGCAGGATTAGCCGTAAGCAACACCACTCCTTGTTTGAATCAAATGGTCGAATTGTTTGACCAAAGTGTCAGTAGCCCAAATCAATGGGCTTGGAGCTTTACGCCTTCAACTGGGGCAAACTTTGTCAATGGCACCTCTGCTAGCTCTCAGAATCCTCAGGTGGTCTTTACCGCTTTTGGCACCTTTACGGCGCAGTTGATTGCGACCAATACCTTTGGTTCCGACACCGCCATCAGCACGACGCCGATCTTGGTCAATGGCGGTGCACCCTTGCCCTTTAGTGAAGATTTCAGCAACTGGGTACCGAGTGATTGGGAGGTAGAAAACCCTGACAACAGCACTACATGGACGGGTCGAGTCGTCATTGGTGCATCTGGTTCTGCGACACAAACTGCCTACGTAGACAACTTCAATTACAATGCACCGCTCCAGGAAGATCATCTGATCACGCCTGGAATTGACTTAACCGGGGCATCTATCCCAGCGCTGGTATTTGATGTCGCCTACACCCAATATAGCGCCTCCTATTCGGATGGTTTACGGGTAGATGTATCCACCTCTTGTGGTAGTAACTGGTTCGGAACGGGCTATAACAAGTCAGGGACAGTCCTTGCCACCACTGGCAACCTAACCTCCGCTTTCACCCCTCAATCTAGTGGGGTGTGGCGTAGCGACACCCTCTATTTAGATACGGCTATTTCGGGCCCAAGCGTGAAGTTCCGTTTTGCTGCTTTGAATGGCTATGGCAACAACCTGTACATTGACAATGTGCAGGTATTTGACTTTGGGGCCACCGCGCCTACAGCCGTTATCAACAGCTCTGCCAGCGCGTCCACGTGTAAGAATGACACCGTGATTTTCCAAGCTATTAACCCAGGCAATGCCTTAGCCAATTGGAACTTTGGTCTGGGTGCTACGCCTGCTAGCGCGTCTGGTCCGGGCCCGCATGCCGTGACGTATTTTACCGCTGGTCCAAAGTCGGCTATACTAGGCCTTACCAATGCAGGCGGTACGGGCTATGATACGGTGACATTCAATGTTGGCAACCCAGTGTTAGTCAACTTTACGTCGAACCAAGGTGCAAACCCGCAAGAGCGCGTCTTCCAAGATCTGTCTCAAGGCAATCCAAATCAGTGGTATTGGAATTTTGGCGATGGGGCAACCGCAACCATCCAGAATCCAACCCACGCGTACCCTGCTGCCGGAGGAGCCTATAACGTGAGATTTGCCGCTTTTAACAACTGTGGATGGGATACGACCACCAGTGCCCTCAACATTTCTGGTGTGGGACAGGATGAATTTATGCTTTCGCATTGGACCCTGTCACCCAACCCGGCAAATCAGCGTATGGTTCTTTCAGGCCCAGCAGGTATGACGGTAGACCGCGTCGAAGTGCTTGATGCCTTGGGCCGTGTGGTATACCGCGGCAAACTGCCTGCGGATGGCGCATTGGATGTTCAAGCCTACAGCGCGGGGCGCTACCTCGTGCGCCTATGGAGTCAAGGGGCGGCGCGTGTCCTTCCCTTTGTAAAACAATAACGACTGCTTCCTTGCAGAAAGCAAAACGCCAGTCCCATAGGGCTGGCGTTTTTATTTTTATCATATTTCATTCCGCTTAGTCCATGGCTTGCTTTGGCATCAAAGCCAGGCATAAGGTCATGAGGGCTCCATTGACCAAGATAAGCTCAAAGCCAAAGGTGTAGCCAAATTGCACTGGTATCCATTTGCTTAATCCAAATGTCAACAGGGGGCTTATAACCGCTGCAACGGGTATCATCCAGCTTGATTTTGGATTCCCCTTCATGGCCAATCCATAAAAGAACAAACCTAAAAGCGGACCATAGGTATAGCCGGCAGCCGTAAAGATATTTTTAATGATACTTGCATCAACAAAAGGTCTAGCCACAATAATCAAGGCCGCCACAGCTAGGGTCATCCCTACATGGACCCAACGACGCGTTTGCGTCGCTTCCTCTTCGGACTTGCGCTCCACCCGCAAAATATCCACACAAAAGGAAGTCGTTAAAGCCGTCAAGGCCGAATCAGCCGAAGAATAGGCCGCTGCAATTAACCCGAGGACAAACAGAAGGCCCACAATGGCTGGCAGGCCTTCAGATACCGCAACAGCAGGGAAAAGCGCATCACCATGCACATCCATTCCCATGGTTTGCGCATACACCGTCAGCAGCACGCCTAAAAAAAGAAAAAGCGCATTCACAACGATGAGAACACCTGAAAGGGTCAGCATATTTCGCTGGGATTCTTTTAAGGTTCGACAGGTTAAGTTTTTTTGCATCATGTCCTGATCCAATCCCGTCATGGCGAGGGTGATAAAAATTCCACCTAGAAATTGCTTCCAAAAGTTTCGGCCATCCTGGACATCAAAATAGAACCACCGCGTATCCAATTGGGCGTATGCCGCATCGGTGTCCATTTCTTTGAGTGCCCCATGCACAAAATAGATCGCCAAAACCAACGCCCCAAGCATCGCAAATGTTTGTAAAGTGTCGGTGAAAATGACCGACCGGATTCCTCCACGGTACGTATAGAGCCAGATGAGGGCAAGCGTCAATAAAACGGTGCTCCAAAATGGATATCCCAATGGATCAAAGACCAGCGTCTGCAGCACCGCTGCCACCAAATACAATCGGAAGGACGCGCCTACCCAGCGCGAAAGAATAAAAAACCATGCCCCTGTAGCATGGGCGGCGCGGCCATAGCGGGCATTCAGAAATCCATAAATCGTCGTGCTGTTCTCGCGATAATACAAGGGCAATAAGACGAAGGCTATCAGGGCATAACCGACCACATAGCCGAGGACCATTTGCATGTAGGCCAAGCCGGAACTCTCTACCCATCCTGGAACAGAGATAAACGTTACCCCGCTCAGCGAAGCGCCGATCATGCCAAAGCTCACCACATACCATGGAGATTGGCGATTTCCTGTAAAGAACGTTTGATTGTCACCACCTGCTGCAGACCAGCGCGCAACCAAAAGCAAGAGGGCAAAATAGGCGGCCATCAAGAGAAGAATATGGGTCGGTTCCATGGGGAAAGGTTCGTTCGGATTGAAGGTTCAAAGATGGCGTACTTTTACACAAATGGAACTTCCATCCAAATCTCTTGAGCGTGCCGTGCACGAATTAAGCCGTTTGCCCGGCATTGGGCGAAGGTCTGCATTGCGCTTGGCCCTGCACCTCATCAAGCAAGGACCGGAGCGTATTATGGATTTAGCCGATGGGTTAGAGAGCCTTGCGACCAACAGTCAGTTCTGTGAAGAATGTCATGCCATCACGGATCAGCCGCGTTGTTCCATTTGCCAAGATGACCGACGTGACCCACATTCTCTTTGCGTGGTCGAAGATATCCGCGATGTTCTTGCTTTAGAAAATACCATGGCCTTTAAGGGCCGATACCATGTGTTAGGGGGTCTCATTTCGCCAATGGATGGCATGGGGCCGAGTGACCTCACCCTGGAAGAATTGGTCCATCGTGCAGAATCCAATGGGGTCGAAGAAGTAATCCTAGCCCTAAGCTCGACCATGGAGGGAGATACCACAGCGTTTTACATCTACCGCAAACTTGCCGACCTCCCTATCCGACTTACGGCCATTGCACGGGGACTTCCCGTGGGTGACGCATTAGAATATGCCGACGAGATCACGCTCAGTCGCTCTTTTCAGCAAAGAGTTCTGTTTGAATCCACCCTCAACCGTTAACCGTCACCGACCGTGGATCTCTCTGTCATTATCGTCAACTACAATGTAAAGGCCTACCTGGACCAGTGTCTCCGAGCTGTGCGGCGCGCAGCCGTAGGCCTAGAGGTAGAAGTATTTGTCGTGGACAATGCCTCTTCGGATGGAAGCGTTGCCCATATCCAGGAACATTTTCCAGAGGTCATTTGTATTGCAAACCAAGAAAATGTAGGCTTCGGCAAAGCAAACAACTTGGCAGCGGCAAAAGCCCTAGGGGAGTTTGTGCTGTACCTCAATCCGGATACGGTGGTGGGTGAAACCAATTTTCATCTAGCCCTACAGCGCATGCGTGCACAACCCGAAATTGGTTCCATGGGCTGTAAAATGGTTGATGGCGCCGGGCAATTTTTACCTGAATCCAAGCGCGGCCTCCCTACCCCATGGGTTGCCCTCTTTCGGGTTCTCGGCTTGGCCACGCTTTTTCCGCGGCACCCCCTCTTTGCCCGTTACTATGCAGGCCACTTGTCCCAAGACACATCGGGCTATGTGGACATTCATTGTGGCGCCTGGATGCTCATGCGTTCCAGCGTACTGGCCGAAGTTGGCGGGTTTGATGAAGCTTTCTTTATGTACGGAGAGGATATAGACTTATCCTATCGTGTATTGCAGGCCGGGCATCAAAATTTTTACTTGGCGGAGGCTCCGATTCTTCATTACAAAGGCGAAAGCACCAAGCATCATAGCTGGCGTTACATCAAAACCTTCCATGAAGCCATGTCCATCTTTGCCCAAAAGCATTTTAAAGGCCAAGCCATGGCCTACCGACTGCTCATTAGTTTGGGTATTTATGCCAAGGGGCTTGCAACGCTCACGCGTTCATGGGGACGCATCCTACTCCCCGTCCTACTTACCTTCATCTTAGGTTATCTCATGAGTGACTGGGTGAGTACGTATTGGGAACGCAACCACCGCTATGTGGAAGGGGGCGCCTATCCCGCGCGCTTAAGACAAATCTTCCTTCCTGCTTTTGCTATGACATGGACCCTCGGCATGGCTGCTTTGGGGGCCTTCCATAAAGCCACCTCCCTGCGTCGTGTATTAAGTTTCTTTCTCATGATCACGGGCATATTACTGGCAAGCTATGCACTGCTACCCTCGGATTGGCGTTTTTCGCGTGCGTTGGTTGCCTTGTTTTCCGTTGGGCATTTATTGGCCTTCTTTACAGTCCGATTGACCTTATCACCTCAAGGTCGACAAAGCTTCTTTTACCGAGGTTATGGCAAGAGTGAAGCCCATGTTGGCGAAGGATATTGGCCATTAGATCGACTGCCCTTGCGCATTCTTCATCTGCGCCCTAAGGTGCTGTATTTCCATCCTGAAAAGCTGACCTACCAAGGGATTATTTACAACATGGAATCTATAGCAACCCTTGTCCCCGATGGAATTCGGTTCCGGATGGTCTACCCAGAATGGACTCTCGGAAGTGACAGCCATGCTTTAGCTTCAGAATCCGCCCAAGGCGCGCTTGCCCTGCCGCGGATACGCAGACAAAAGCGCGCATTCGATATAGGGATTTCCTTATGCGCCCTTCTGTTTTTTCCGATTCTATGGCTATCAAAACGTGGAAGACATATTCTCCAAAATATTGCGGTGGTGCTGAAAGGAACCTCTACTTGGGTGGGTTACCAAGTGCCAGGCGACCACCTCCCTCCTTTGGTGCCAGGCGTCTTTACGCATGGCCCAGGGAAAGTAACCGATGAAATCGCCCTAGAATCAGACCAACGCTATGCGGAGCAATGGCGCCCAGAATTGGACCTTTTTGCCCTCTTCGGCGGGAGCTTTTGATGTAAATTTGCCGCACAACCTAGATGACCATGTTTGAATTAACCATGCCCAAGATGGGCGAATCCGTTGCAGAGGCTACCATTACCCAGTGGTTAAAGAATGAAGGTGATGCCATTTCGATGGATGAATCTATACTCACCATTGCCACGGACAAGGTGGATAGCGACATTCCTTCTCCTGTAAGTGGGATTTTGGTCAAGGTCCTCTTTGAAGAAAATGAGGTCATTCAGGTGGGACAAGTGATTGCGCATATCCAAACCGAGGGGGATGCCCCCGCTAAAACGGAAGCGGCTCCCGCAGCTGAAAGCGCCCCTGTCTCCGCCGTCCCTGCTGCACCTGAAGATGCAAGCCCGGAAAAAGCAGCAGCTTCCATTGCCGCATCCGCAGAATCTGTCAAGGCATCAACCGGCAATATTCCGCGCGAAAGCGAGGGTCGATTCTACTCTCCGTTGGTTCGCAGTATTGCGCAGGCTGAAGGTGTTATAGAGTCAGAGCTCAATACACTCCAAGGTTCTGGCCATGAAGGCCGGGTGACCAAAGGCGATTTGGTTGCCTATCTCAAAAACCGCGGAGCAACGCCAGCGGCATCCGTCGCTGCACCTGCCCCTGCTAGTCCCCTTACGGTAGCCCCATCGGCAGCTGCTAGTCCTGCGACAACGGGTCATGGATTTCATGCCCCTAAGCCCACCATCTTCCCTGGCGATGAATTGGTCGAAATGGACCGCATGCGCAATTTGATTGCGGACCACATGGTCATGAGCAAGCATGTTTCGCCACACGTCACCTCATTTGTCGAAGCGGATGTCACCAATATCGTATTGTGGCGCAATAAAGTGAAAGGCAGCTACGAAAAACGTGAAAACGACAAGCTCACCTTCACGCCCATTTTCATGGAAGCCGTGATCAAAGCGATCAAAGACTACCCCAATATCAATGTGAGTATTGACGGCAAAACTATTGTGAAGCATAAGCCCATCAACCTGGGCATGGCCACCGCTTTACCTAGTGGCAATCTCATCGTCCCCGTCATAAAAAATGCCGATCGACTGAGCCTTTCTGGGCTAGCCAAAGCCGTGAATGAGCTCGCCGAAAAAGCGAGAAACAACCAATTGGCTCCTGACGATATCCAAGGCGGAACCTATACCGTCACCAATGTGGGTACTTTTGGCAATGTGATGGGAACCCCCATCATCAACCAGCCTCAAGTGGCCATTTTGGCGTTGGGTGCGATCCGAAAAGTGCCCGCTGTATTAGAAACCCCCTCTGGTGATGTGATCGCCATTCGTCACAAAATGTTCCTTTCACACTCCTACGACCACCGTGTGGTCGATGGTGCTCTTGGCGGGATGTTTGTGCGTCGCGTAGCAGATTACCTAGAGCAGTGGGACTTAAACCGCGAGGTCTAATGCCGATCAAGCTCCATCGCCCGCTATGTGTATTTGACTTAGAAACCACGGGTATTCAAGTCGTCAATGACCGCATCGTCGAAATGTGCGTCATCAAGGTTGAACCCAATGGCACAGAAACAACCAAAGTATGGAGGGTGAACCCGGGTATAGCTATCCCCCCAGAAACAACGGCGATACATGGCATCACGGATGACATGGTGGCTAACAGCCCTTCATTCAAAGAACTTGCCTCAGAAATCGTGGCCTTCATGAAAGATTGCGATTTGGCTGGATACAATTCAAACCGATTTGACATTCCGCTCCTCGCGGAGGAATTGCTTAGAGCCGAAATGGACTTTGATTTAAGCAAAGTTCATGCAGTGGATGTGCAAAATATTTTTCACAAAAAAGAACAGCGTACGCTTACAGCTGCCCTTCAATTCTATTGCCAAGAAAAATTGGTCAATGCCCACAATGCAGAGGCAGATGTTCGGGCAACTTTGGACGTTTTGCGCGCGCAAATTGTCCGGTATGACGATTTGCCTGAAGATATTTCGGCCTTAGCAGCCTACAGTAATATGCACAACGCCGCAGACTTTGCGGGCTTTATCACCTTCAACAAGGAAGGTGAAGAGCAGTTTTCCTTTGGCAAGTACAAAAATCAAACGGTGGCGAGCGTTTTAACCAAGGATCCCGGCTATTATAGCTGGATCCAAAATGCTGACTTCCCACTCTACACAAAGAAAATTCTAACCGCTATTCGGGTTCGTTTAAGATGAAAATTCTCTGCATCGGACGCAATTACCGTGACCATGCGATGGAACTTGGCAATACTGTTCCTACAGAGCCTGTGGTTTTCTGCAAGCCGGATTCGGCTATCCTGCAACCCAATTTCCCTTTCACCATTCCCCCATGGTCGAATGACATTCATCACGAAGTAGAATGGGTCATCAAAATTGGCCGAGTGGGAAAGTTTATCGAACCCGAATTTGCCTGGTCCTATGTGGATTCCATGACGGTAGGAATTGACTTTACCGCACGTGATCTCCAGTCTAAACTGAAAGAAAACGGACTCCCATGGGAAAAAGCGAAAGGATTTGATGGTTCCGCTGTACTTGGCACATGGATTCCGGGGCCTATTTCCCAAGGGCATCACAGTATCGCCTTAGAGAAAAATGGCCACCTCGTGCAGGCTGGTAATACGGTGGATTTCATCTTTCCATTGGAAGAATTAATTGCCCACGTAAGCCAATACTTCACCCTCAAAACGGGAGACCTCCTCTTTACGGGAACTCCCGCAGGCGTTGGACCCGTTTCCCCTGGGGATGAACTTGAGGCCAAATTAGATGGCAAAAGCCTACTGCGATTGAGAATTCGCTAGTCCAAACAGGCGAGTAAAAGTGTATATTTGAAGAATGCGGACATTCCCAAACACCACCTCGCAGGACATGAAACAACGCATTCGCCTCCTCCTGACTAGCATTGTGCTTGTCTCCTCCTGGGTTGCTATGGCTCAGACTAGCCCTATTACTGTGGTTTTTCACGAAAAATTTGACCCGCCTTCTGGGCCAGATTCTGTGACAAGTTTTCACACTACGGTGGGCACAACCATTCCTTACTGGAATGACACATCTGCGTACTCCGTATCGGCACCAAACAGTTACCATGCGAAAGTGGTTCCTTTTGACTCTGTCATTTTTGAAACAGATGCCTTTGCTACCACTGGTAACATTTTTGTTCGTCTGCAATTTGATCAAATTTGTAAGGTGCACTTTGGACAGCAAGCCTATATTCGAGTATCAAATGACAACGGAGCTACCTGGACCCGTCTCACGGGCACGCACTATCGCGGGAATTCTGGTGGCTTTCCCAGTACCGGTTATTTTAATGAATTATCCTATGCAAACCCCAATGCCTCTCCTTACTGGGGTGGATTAACTACAGGCGGCACTGGCGTTGCGCCTTCTGCCAGTTGGTGGGTAGGTGAAACCTTTGACATCTCAAGTATCACGGGTACCGGCCCAAGTGGCACATCTCAAGGTTTT
>LICG01000037.1 GCA_001438205.1 Cryomorphaceae bacterium BACL7 MAG-120322-bin74 | reverse complement strand
CTCATATCTCGCGTTAACGTCCCTATCATACCATTACCATCGTAGGTGTAGGTGCGGTCTAGCAACGACACATTGGATGTGCCGCCGGACACTTTTCCAAAGACCTGAGATTGCAAAAGTGATTTAGTATCAGCGGAATACGCGTACTGAGTCTCGGCACCATTGCCATACACAAGCGTTTGGATGTTTCCGTAGCCATCATAGAGCATCGAGGAGATGATGTCCTGCGTTGGGAAACCTGACACCTCTGAAGTGATGGAGTAAAGTTCACCAAGGCCGGTGTAGTAATAATCCACCTGATCTCCATCCGGGTAGACAGCTTGTCGTATGCGCCCGAAAGAGTCATACAACTTCGTTGTGGTGTAGGATCGATTGCCAACATTAGGAACAATAAAATCCTTTTTCTCCCGGCTTACATTTCCAAGTTCGTCGTACTTAAAGTAGTCCGTTTTAAAGGTGTTGCCATTAATGTCTTCACCTTGGGTTATCTTAATGACACGACCGACACCGTTCTTTCCAACCCCAGTGGTTGTACTTCCATACTCGTACTGAATGTCATAAAGGTCAAAGCCCGTAGATCCGGCCATGGTCTTACTGATCAGTCTATTGAAGTCATAGCCCAGGGTAATATATCCGCTGATGGCGCGGGTGGCTTCATTGGTGATGCTCACCACATTGCTCGCCTTGTCATAGCTGGTTTCAGTCAGGCCTCGATCGGGATGGGTCTCACTGAGCTGGCGTCCTGCCATATCATAGGTGTAGGTGGTCACCTCGCCCAATGGATCCGTGACGGTCAACAGCTCACTCAATGGGCTGTAGACAAAGTAGGTGTTGCTCGACCCAGGTAAATCATTAGGATCGGCCTGCATGGTCATAACCTTACGGCCATAGGTGTCAACATATTCCCGGGAAAGCATATCGGTCCCACCAATTGCCACGGGATTCGATGCACCATCAATGGTTTGTCCTGTATAGAACATCCGTTGATTGTAATCCCAGGTGTAATCAATATTAGTAGTGGTATTACCACTGCTCGTACTATTAGCATCGACCCACTGCAAGGAAGTTGTTGGGCGGTACATGTAGTCAAACGCGGTGGTTTGACTTATCATTTGCCCAGCGTTGGCTACCAGGGTCGTAAATGCTGTTCCAGATTGATCAATAAAGTCTGCACGGACATTAATGGGAGTTCCAAACTTGTTCTTCTCAGCAATCCCCGAAACGTGAATGACCGGGGTGTTCACAGAGCCATTCTCCTTTGAGCGGTCCGTTTTGACCTGGACCGCCTGTCCAAGGCCATCGACAAACGTGGCCGTACGCACGAAACTTGTCATGGGTTGATTGACAGGGAGTGACGTGTTTAGGCCGCACCCTGGACCGATATAACGCATGCTATCGAGCATGTTCGACGTGTTATGAAAGGTCACAGCAGCACTCCCTGGCCCCAAGGAATAATCATAACGAATCGTAGGACCACGATAAAGATCCGCTAGCTCACGTGGTGCCCAAATTTCTGCCAAACGATTAAATCGGTCATAGACGTATTGGATGGCATGATCGTTGACCCCTGTTGTGCGCAGCACATTACCTGTACTGTAATCATACACATTGCAGGTGCTCTCCCCAAAATGGTTCGTCACACCTTCAATGAACTGATGGTTGGTGGCATCGTAGTCGTACTGCGAGAACGCGCGTTGGGATTGACCGTTCTCGGCACCAATCACCTTGGTAACGTTGCCGTATTGGTCATATTCCAAGTCGGTGACAGCCGTTTCAGTAGCATTTAAAGTCACCGTGAGCTCTGAAGGTGAAAGGCTTGATTGCAAGGCTGTTACCTCGCTCTGACGCCTTAAATTGGAGGGGTCTGTTGAATTCACATAAACGCGTTGCTTCTGCAAAACACCTGTCTGATTGCTGGCAAGCGAAGGTGAATAATAGTCCAGAAGTGCGATGCGCGCGCCATTATACGTTTGGCCTGGAAGGCGGTCCTCATAGATGTTCACTACTTCGGTGGTGACCTTTCGGTGGTGGCTAATAATTTGGCCTCCATCGACACAAACGTCGTGGTAGCTACTGCCCACACACCCCATGTTTCCTGACTTGGGAAGTATGATGGTGTCATTGTCATAGGTGTTGTCATTACACTGTATAATGTAGAAGTCGTAGTCCGGATAATCCGGATCATTGTCAACAATGGTGACATTGGGGTCGCCCAAACAGTCGTTAGTTTGGGTGATGTGCAAAACCGTGGTGACTGTTTTTGAATCCACCAGAGTAGGAACCAGTGGCTGTGGCACGATAGGCCCATAATCCTTAAAGACTATGACATTGCCATACTCATCATACTGCAAGTCAACCTTTTGGGCATGGTAGAGTTCCCTTTCATCCTTGTCGGGATATGAAAGGGACTCGATGCTCGTGATGGCATTGAAAATGGTCTGCGTTTCGGTCGACATATCCCAGATGTGGGCCACAGCCCCAAAGTCAATCAGGTAATTGTTTGATGCCTGGTCTCGTTGTTGATTGACTCCATAGTGCTCGTAGAAATAACGTTCAACACTCAAAAGCGTCTTGGTCAACTCAAGGTCAGCCAACTTTTCATTGTAGAAAGTGGACTTCGTTTTCACCAATCCACTTGTAGCACTGTGCTTGATAAATGACTCCAAGGAGATGTCCTCCAATCCGAAATATTCAGTCACCTCTGAAATGAACTTTAGATCCGAGCTCGGAGCGTCTTCCTGGTTTTGATGGACCGTCTCCACGCGGCTAAAGCCCTGGAACTCTCGCTCGCGAGGGTTGTACACACCTCCATCGTATTTGAAGGTGTAGGTAACCTTGTCCTCGCCGTCCAGATCTTGTCCATTGAGCTGAACATCCAGCCCGTCATCTATGGTCACTTTGCCCAAAACATAACGCCCTGAGCTCATATGCCAGACGACCACATCGTCTTCCTTGTCGGTGGTCACAACAGGATCCTTAGACACGCCCTTGCGTCCTGCGATGAAATCGTAGTCAATATCAAAGTGTCCACCAAGGGGGTTGTTCACGGTTTTGAGTTTATTGCAGAGCCCTTGGTCGGAGTAATACACCTTTAAATCCCCATTACCCATCATGTAGGCGATATCTACGGCTCCGTCGCCGTTCATATCCCGGAACGATGACCGCAAACGGGTATACCCATAGTTGGCGCTCACTTCTGTTGATTCGGCCGCTTGAATGCCATAGACAATCCCTCCAATAGTGTATTTCCTAGTGGCGTCAGCGCCAAGGGTGTTGCTTGACCCAATGGGACTAAAATGGTTGGTAGTGGTACCCAGTTGATGAGAAGTGAGCTGCTGATATGATGTGCCTGTATTTATGTAAACACGGTACGAACTAAAATTGGCGATGTCATCAATCTCAATGATGTCGGTCAGCCCATCACCGTTAAGATCTACGGTTAGCCTGTCAGGAGTCTGTCCATTGAGGTTGACTCCAAGGCCCGCTTTGACACTGCTTTTTTTCAAGTTCAACTTGTATTTCATACTTAAGACATCACTCTCCAGGCCGAGAGAAAATGGTCCAGAAGTAAAAGAAGCGCTGAAGTCAATATTTAAGTTCTTGTCCAACAGCCCATTGTCAGGAGCAGTCCCCATTGGGGCCGCAACGGAAGACTCAAATCCTTGACCATTATTGAGCTCAAGATTGGACACTCCTCCTAACACGTAATCCAAACGATCTTGCAAGCCGTCGCCATTGAAGTCTACCATGCCGTAATCACCGTGGCCATACCCCAAATCACCTCCAAAGGACTCAAGCGTGAACTTTGGCTTAT
This sequence comes from Cryomorphaceae bacterium BACL7 MAG-120322-bin74, assembly GCA_001438205.1. Lineage (GTDB taxonomy): Bacteria > Bacteroidota > Bacteroidia > Flavobacteriales > Schleiferiaceae > TMED14. The sequence goes on along the minus strand of LICG01000037.1, from coordinate 10,059 downwards.
CGTTCGACCATTCGCCATTGTACGTCACACCCCCAGCATAGTTCATAGATTTCGATAGGTTACCCACTCCGTTCAATGTCGTTTCGCCGGAATGGCCCCCAGAGATATTCGTTAGTTGAACCTTAACATTTTGCCCGTAGGGTGCCCGCACGACATCGGGGTAGCGATCCCCATTGAGGTCCATGAACATCCTGGGAGAATAAGAGAAGAGGAAAATACCGTCTTGGATGTTGGCCGATGCTCCCCACTTCTTACTGACGCTTTCCTGGTATGACAATGAATTTGAAATGCTCTCATTCAACGAGCCATATGCGCTGTAAACCGAAGTGTAGGTCATCGTCTCGGGCTTGTATTCCAGTTCCCCGAGAACACCTGGAGAGACTAATCCGCCACTGTAGGTAGCAATATAGTTGTTGGCAAACGACCATCGATCACGAGCAGTATGATTTGTGAGTTCAGATTTATGGTAATCGCGCAACGCGGTGGAGTGCTCACCACGGGTAGGACTTAAAAGGAAGTATCGATTGTTTTCGTAGTCCAACTGCTGACCGAGGTTTTCTAAAGACCCTTGGTCTGCGACATAGGAGTTCATATTTGTGTTGGCCTCACTGTTTATCACTAAATGCATGTCTGCAGGGGCTATTGCGTCGAATTCCTCCCCATCGTGGGCCTTCCATGCAAACTGACCCCAATGTAAAAAGGGCAGGTGCTGATCAGTATTATAACTCTGATAAAAGATGTTCCTTTTCAATGCACTGCCACTATAGGTAGCTTGGACATTGTTGCTGTTGTCCTTTATGATTATTGAGTTCAAGTGGGACTGAATGTACTGGGCTAGCTCCAATGCCTTAGCTCCCTTCGTAGAGAATTCGAAGTGCACTTTATAGCTGCCTTGAGTGTACAACGCGCTCCCGAGAAAATCCGCAGATGTATTTGCATTATATCCTGTTGGACTCAATAGTGATACCGGGGTCAAATCATCACCCACCGTTTTGTATTCAATCGTATGTCCTGAGATTTTCTTTGTGATGACGATCGCTTTCTCCGATAAAGTCTTACCTCCACTTTTGGTTGTCAGATAGGCCACGACCTCGTCGCCAACGCTGAAGTCCTGCAAGAGATCCCCCAAATCCGCCTGGTTTAATGATATGTCGGCAAAGGCTTCTAACGTACCGGTGGATCCAGAATAACTCTGATAACCTTCGTTTTCTAACAACGCGTTGTACACGACCTTATCGACTACAGGATACTGGCTTACAGACACATCGGGGCAATTGGGGTTTGTTACCCGTAGCACAGGGCGCCACTGTAAATCTTGCCAATTGATATTTGAGGTTGAAAGGATCTCAAATGAGAGAAGGACTTGGGAGTTTGGATCGACAACGTTCATTCCACCTTTCTGCCCAATGAATGTGGCACTTGCCCCATTTGCATCCAAAAATGATGTTGGAAGGGTGTTGTTACCTTGAGCCATTACGCCCACATATCGTTTCTCATCCATTACATCCCCAGTGGTGGCATCCAATTCCATCTGACGAATAACAAAGTGTAGATCCGATTTGGCGGTGTAACCAGTGGGTGCACCAAGGTCTAGTTCAATTTCATCATCGGCATTGACCAGAACGGTAGACGGCGAGCTCACTAAAAACCCACTGGAGTATGAGGTGTTAAAATAGGCGTTGCCCGCACCATCTTTTATGGACGCACCGGAAGTGTAGGTGACGGCCGGGTTCCAGCTAATGAAATCTTCAAAGCCATCGATGTTGTAATGCGTTCTGAACATTAGAACGTCGCCAGTTGTGACGCTAATGTTTGACTTGGTCATTACAGCAGGGTTGGAGGACGTCACCTGTGTGAAAGGCACTTCAAACACTCCGTTTTTCTGCACAGCAACCTTTACGGTGCCTTCAGCTCCTGAAACGCAAGAGGCTGTACCACTAATGTTAACGGTTCCATCTTTGGGTGCTTTCCAATAGCGAACGATCTCTAGTGGCTCCTTATTTATATCACTCGGCGCAGAGGAAACAGCCTGACCTTTTAATACTGGATTAAGTGTGTTTTCGCTGCTGGACTCAAAAAGAAGCGCGCCATCGTCCCCCATGCGACCAAATCGCACTTGGACATTGCCATAGCCCTGTTCTAAAACATCAAGTACACCGTCTGAATTGTAATCAGTAAAGGATCTCAGTGGCGCAGAATGGGAGTTGGTCAGGCTGATTCCTCTAAAGTCTACTTTTCCCGTCCAATCCAGTGTGAGCTGATTAGAAGAGCTGTGGGTGGCGAAACTTCCATTGTATTTGATGGGCGTGAATTCCCCAAAGGTGAGGTCACTCGTGCCTAGTATAATTCCTGGGCGGTACATCTTTGTCCCGGTAGCAAATTCCATGACTATATCTGGAATGCCATCTCCGTTGACATCCAACATCTGGTGCTTAGTAATGCTGAGATTATCGCCTCTTGAGTATTGATATCCCAGTGTATTAAGGTTGTCAAACTTGGGCGCAAAGGGGATAGTAGAATAGTCACTGTCATAGCCAACTCCGTAACGCCTGCCCCCTTTCCAGCCCACTGTTGAGCTTGAGCTAAGTACCGAAGGAGGAATCGTTCCGCGCATGGCACGACCTAGCCATCCATCCATCTCATCAGGAATAGTTCCCGCGTCGGCATTTCGGTGGTCAATGGCGATGGTCTTCTCCGTGTAGGTCAACTCATTTGAACCAAAATAATCAAAGGTGTGCTCGTAAAATTTCTCCGAGCCCGTTGCGCCTTCATGCCACTCACTGATCCCTGCAAGCTTGGTCTTATTAAAATACCCTGCCTGCAGATCGAGCTTAAAGCGTTTGACCTCTTGGTTGTCGTATTTGATCACCACATCCGTAAGCTTGCGATCGTCAATCAATTTCAGCCCCTTGTTCAGCGAGATGCGATCATCGACACGCCCTTTTGAGGTCACAAACTCAACGGTATACTTTCCCGGAGTGTAGCCAAGTTTATCGATAAATCCCGTGTAAGTGATTTTAGACAACCACATGGCCGTGCCATTTTCCCGAATTCCGGCGGGATACTGAGTGTCCTTCGAATAGGTGTAGTCAATGACATTGCCCCATTTATCCTCCACGCGTGATAAGTACCACTGGGTGATATTTGAGCCTGCTTTAAGCTCGGATTGGAGGTCCGCCACTTTGCCATCTTTGGTGCCGTAGTAGAATTTGGTCTGGTTGGCATCGGTGACGACCCAAAAATAGCTGCCCGGGGTATCTCCATATCGGACGATGGTGCGGTAGCCGCCCTGAGTTCTTGTGAAGAAATTTTGCGGCCCAGGTTCTCGTATTGCGGGATCATAGCTGTTCCCGTTGATCTTCGGCCTATTGGCCTTGTTGCCGTTTTGCCCGTGCAGGCTTTGGCCGTCAAGGCTGTACACTTCAGTTTCTAAATTTTGATCGAAGGTGGGCACTCCCCAGCGGGTGTCTACACTGATGCTATGGGTGGCTATGTTCCACCCATAGCCGCACCAGCACTCGCCGCCCGATGAGCTGTAGCTGAGCGCCAGTTGCGGCGCCATCCCTTGGCGTCCAGGGGGCAATGACAAGGGATAAGAAACATTGGCGTCGCCCTGTTGGTTGGCCGTGGGCGGCTGTATCAACGTAATGCCTTCAGCGGGCGTTTTGGGCTCTAGATCCGAAATCGCCGTGGGCATAAAGGCCGCCGCTTCCGGCATCTCCGGCGTTTTAATCAATGCCGCAAAATAGTCTGTCCCTCCAGGCACATCGGCCTCTACCATGAAATTCTCGTGATCGACCCCCTTCACAAAGGCCTTCTGCCAAGAGTGAGATGTGTAATCGAAGTACATCACCTGGGCTTCGCGCAATTGACTTTGGCCCACAGTGCGTTGAACTCCGATTTTTACCGTGATGACCTTGTCCGATGACGCACTTCGGTACGCGGTAGCTCCGCGCGTAACATTGCTCAGACTCAACGGAATGGCAGCCGTTTGGTGGCTCTTCAGCGCAAAGCTCAGATCGCTTGACCTTGTGTTGTCGGACTCAAAAGCATTGGCGATAAAATTGCTCTCTAATGCCGAATTGAGCACTGAAGCGCCATTGGCTTCAGCGGCCGTAACATCAAATTGAACATTTGAGATGGCTGTGGGGTGGCCTAACTCACCAGCAAAGAGTACGGTATTAGCGCCCTCCATCAAACATGCACTAGGCACCACAGCACTTGTGCCATCGACCTCAAAGAAGTGCTGTCCGTTGATGGTGAGCCCTACGGTTTCGCTTGTGCTCTTGTGAAATGAGATCCGTGCGCTTTGGGTCATGTCTAGGTTCAAAACCTCGAACTCAACGACATCGTCCACTGGCTTATTCAATGCATCGCTGGGATGGCCTCCTAAAAGCACCATTTGTGATCCCCCTGAAATGCGCATGGGACTCTCAGCCACTGGAATTTCACTTAGAGCAGGTGTAGTTGGCAGACCGGGATATTCAATGTTGTGGGGATGAATCGAATGGGTGTTACGCCAAGGTCGCTCCATAAGCGCATGCGCCGAGGCGCTCACATCAGGGAGGAGAAAAATCAATATGGTGATGAAGGCCGAAAGGCGTTCTAAAATGGATGGTGTAGGTTGCTTCATGGCATGTAACTCTTGGACTATGCTGCTTATTGGTTTGAAACTAGTGGGCCGCCACTAACATCTTTATACTATAACGTGTCCCGTCCTGCAGGACACTTACGGTGTACAGTCCCGGGACTGTCCCAGACAGTGGGACACGCATACCATCGCGATACGGCAGCGTAGTTTGGTAGTGTGTTTTCCCATCCGTTCCACTGAGTTGAATGGAAACATCTGTAACTCTTGGCAATCCATGAATCTCGAGATAGGACGTCGCCCCAACCAACACAGGATTGGGCAACAGGCGCAGTTCAGGCGTTTGTACCTCTACGGATTGTTGACCCTCGTTGCGTACCAGCACGACATGCTCAACCAAAATGTTGTTCTCGCCATCCAGTAGAGTCACTTGATACTGTCCCGCGGCCAGGGATTTTGAATATTCATGTCCCACCAAGGGCTCTTCGATGGTCAGGCCTGTCGAATAACTGTGGGTCTTCAGGGTAATGCCACCCCCAATGCCTGTGCCCATGTCAACCGTTAAGACATTTTGGGCGAGCCCAATCTCTAAATCGTCACATGGGTTCCCTTTTTCGGCGGTAAAGAAATAATGCAGCCCGTTGACAAGGCTGTCCAAAGGTGTGCTGTAGGTGAGGGTGGTGGAGGTAGAGGCTATCTGTGGAACGTAATAATAGCTACCTCCGTCGGTCATCCAAACCGAGTCCGCCAGCGTCCCGGTGGGACGGTCCATATGAAGCAACAGATTTGATGTCCCACTGTCCCAACCATGGGGCTTGAGCTTCCAATTCAACAGTGGGTTAACGCCTTTATCGCCGCACCATAAAAGCGACGAATAGGTCGCTGGCAGGCGCTCTGAGAAAATCAGAAAAGCGGCATCTGAAATGGGGACGGCAGGCATCTGCCCAGGGCTCTTTATGGTGTCGAGCGATAATTGCATCATCGAGCCATGGGAGGCCTGAGTTTGGGATTGATAGAGATCTTCCTTGATCGACCGACCAAGACCTAACACCCTGAGGCTATACATCTTGTCAGTGGTGTAATCCCAATACCTGGTTGAATCCGCGGCCAAGTAATCCCTCCAATCCTTGTCTGAGACTCCGGTAATAGGGACGCTGTATTTGATCGCCAAATAGGTGTTGACCATCTTTATCTGTTCACGGCTACTGAGGCGTGGGTAATAAACAAGCTCGGCTATGGAGAATAAACTGGAGTCAATGATTTCAAGGTGAGGGATATAGGATGTTTTATATCTAGAAGAGCGCTGCATGGTAAGCGTCAGAATCTTGGGATTCCCATCGCTGAAATCCAAGGAAGTCCATGTCGCCCCATGCATAATCTTGTTGTCGAAGACCGTGATGTCACCCAGCTCCATGAACTTCTTACCCGTCGAGGAGGTGAAAGATGGCTTTAAGACTAAAAAGAGCGTCGTCGCGCCCTCCATCTTAGGGATTTTACCCGCCGCACTCACTTCTAAATCCAGGAGATTCAATGTGTGGTAATTGCCAATAAATCCTGCCGAATCACCATCCGAGCTCCATAGACTAGCGCCACTAATTCCACCGGGTGCCGGGACCACCTGACCACTTGTTAAAATGGGTAGAAGTCCCATAAAAACACACAAAATAAATCGCTGAATTTTAAGATAATGTCGCAAGAAGGTCATGGTCTATTCGTCTAAAATGTCATTTAAGTTAGGAAAAATATTTTCCGCAACTTTTGAAACGCGATTCATTGATATAAATCACTCAATTTTTTGAAAGCAATTCAAGAAAACCCACTACTTACTTACCGCTAAAAATCACTCATCACGGCTTAGTACATGCCTTGTAGGGTGTAAAGGCACTCAATATGAAACTCGCTCCAATGATACGAGAGTAAGACTTTTGACTTTTTATGTCCGTATTCCATAGATTGCTGATGCCACTCGGTGGCTTTGTCCAATAGGCTTTCTATGTCGTCGAGGTAATCCAATACCTCTAGGGAGGGGTGTATGGATTGATGTTTTTTAAGCCTGGCTTGAAATTTTCGCAGTTGGCCGCATAGGTTTTCGATGTCCCGCGGGACACATGGGACACCTGAAGGATGCTGGCGGGACAATCGCAGCTCCTTGTCCACCCATTGGTAAATCTCTTCGGCGATGGGATGTAGTTCCTGGGCGGCGCGCGCTTGCTCCTGCCGCTTCTGAATGGCAAGAGCCTGCTTGTGCTCGAGGTTCATTTTTTCAAGTTTCCGTTGATGCTCAAGCTCAAGTTTTCTCAGCGCTACTTTTTCGTTGGTGTTTTCAACATTTCGAGTGGTGCTTGATTGCGATGCTATTGATGGTTTTTCATTTGGCACCTGGTTTCTGTTAACTGTAATATGATCTCTAGCATTATCTGAGGTTTTAATCCACCGATCTACTGTGGATTTACTCGTGTTTAGAATGCGGGCGATTTCGCGGATAGAATGCCCATTTTCTTTTAGGTCTTGAGCTTTAAATTTTAACTGCTCTGGGGAGTCTTGGGGCGTTTGATTCATGATGGTTGCTTTATTAAGGTTCTTAGAATTTGTTTAGTTGCTCATATGGTATGAACTGGGAATAATGGTGTCTTATAGCTGTCTCGTATCATGATACGAGACAGTCCAGGGGTGATGGTACAACGAGGTAAAATAACTGTATCTCTCACATTGTCAAGCGATTAAAATCTTCCCGGTTGTGCCAGTCCACTGTATCACCTGTGATACATGTATCAAGTTGATACAGCATCGTCTTGGTACTTCTGCAGCGTTCGTTGGACCTTCATTTTATCGCACCCAACACGCTGTGCAATCTCGCGACGTGACATCTCGTTACCGCTGTGCAGGTCCAGGATCTCTTGCTCTAGTTCAGTAGGTCCTGCGCTTTTCAGGTGGTTTCGCTCGTGATCGTACCCTTGGAAGTAGGCTCCCAGAAAATTGTTCACCTTTTTGATGGTCATCAAAATGACGTTGTCCTCGCCGTATTGAAATTCTGCCGAGCGCACCTTCAATTGCTTGATATAGATTTGGTTAGGATTTGAAATACTCTTGCCAATACAGATGACGGCATCGGCAAAGCGCGACAGACCCGAAGAGCCCGCCATGTCCTTCAAGCTAATGGGCTTGTAGGGTGCACGTTTTGGGGTGTGGGCGATGATCAAGATGGAAAGGGCAAGCTCTGATTTAAGCTGTTTGAGTACTTTCATCAGATCATTGGCTTCCTTTGCGCTTTCCAGAGCATCGCGGCTTAAAAAGGTGATGTTGTCGATGACCAGCACCTTGCATCGGTGCGCGATCACCTCCTTTTTGATTTCACGAAAGAACGTCTTGTCGCTGATGTTGATGTCGGCCAGGTTTTGTTGAAACTTCAAGATTTTCAGGTGATCATGAAACTCAAACTCATCTTGATAGTCATCGGAGTAGCGTTTGTGAAATTGTTTGTCGCTCATTTCAAAGTCGCAGTACAAAACGCCTTGCGATGGCGCCGACAAGCCGAAGCCTTCAATGGGTTTCCCGGAGGCGATGGACTGCGCAATTTGTAATGACAGGATGGTCTTACCGATGTTGCTGTCGGCAAAGAGGATGGTCACCTCCCTTTCGAACCACAGTTCATCAAAAAGCATCTGGGGGATAGGGATGTTGCGGGCATCTCGGATGCACTCATTGGCCGTACGCACTTGGAAAATAGAGGACGCCATCACTTTTGCTTAAATAATTCATTGAGATTCAGGCGGTACGGGCATCCTTTGGGTTTTTCAGGATCAAAGACATAGGTGGCCAATACAGAATTAATCTCTGGATGTTCGTCTCGTATTTTACGGAAGGCCAAATAGAGCGGGCTCTCTCGGTGTGGGTTATGCTGACTTGGGGCGATGGATTTCCTCATGGCGTGGTGGTATTTCCGCGTTGCTTGAGATCGAGCCATTGATCCAAATGGCTCTTTCTAAAGAGCACCCGTTTCCCTTGCTTGAAATGCGGAATGATGGATTTGGAAGTGTAGCCGTACAGGGTGCTCTTAGATAGCTTGAGGTAGTCTGTGGCCTCGTCCATGGTAAAAATGGGGTCGGAAGGGGCCTGATGTTGAGGCTCAGCTTCTAACCCTTCCTTAAACTTTTGGATGGATTCATGGAAAAGCTCACGCAGCTCTTCGTGGGTGGTGACAATGATTTGTTTCATTTGAACAGTTTTAATTGTTTAACTGCACAAATGTTGGCCGTTGATTTGCCGTGGGGTCACCCCAGGGGTCACCCCAAATATTGCATTGCTTATCTCTCTTGGCTGATTATCAGCGAGATATCTTCATTGTTTAAATCCGTGATATAGGGCGTTATTCGGCTCATGCGATGTTGTCTGACCTTGTCAGCCCCTTGATAAGGGTCGTTGAGTTTCTTTCTGATGTTCTCGGCGTTGTACCCGGTGATTTGTGAGATCAAACGAGCAATGGCAGTGTTGTCCGCCTGGTTGATTTTGGCCTGCTTCAGTAGCGCGCTGATCACGATGACGCTTTCAACCATGGTAAACCGCTTGGTGCTGTCGTCGCCCTCCTCACCGTGTAGGGGTTGATCACCATAGGTTTCCGGCATGAGCATTTCACCGCGGTACTCTTGAAACTCGTTGCCAGTGATGGCGAAATGCTCGGCAAGCTCGCGATGTATCTCGCGAGGGTAGGCCAATTTCTGAATTTTTCTAAGCCTAGCGCCTTCAAAAATCGTTTCCCATGAGCGTACCCCACCGGTAAAGAACCGCCAGGTATAGCTCACGGCTCGATAAGCACTGTAGGCATAGAGGTTAAGATAAAGGTTGCCAGAGCAGTACAATCTATACAACGTTGAATTTCTCACTGCGGGCTGCCGTGACCAGTTTTCATTATGTATAACGTAAGGGGAGTCCCAGGAGGCCTCGGTAATACTTGTCATCCAATCCTCAAGGAATCGCTCCGGCAGAAGGAGAAACAAATAGCTCAGTTCAACGTACAGCGCCACATACATGTGGTCCAACAAATCTGAGCTAAAACAAGCGCCATCCTCGGCGAGGTCATCCATGATCAGTTTTGAAAACTCAAGCGACAAATGATCACTTGTTTCCATGACATCCATGCCCAAATCCTTATAGTAAGAGGACCTGTCTTCGCCGTGTTCTAACCCGTATTCTATTCTGCTTTTGATGCCCCCGATTGTTATCTCTTCCATCCTGCCCATTTAACTTTAGTTCAGCAAGAAAGGCAAAGCAATGGTAAACTTCCAAAAATAACCTGAAATCTTCATCAATCTTCATCGAATTTCGTATTTTAAGGGGGTTCATGAGCGGAAAGTGCCGAAATACTATAGACCAAGCTCTTTGCGGAAGCATTGCACGCGCATCGTCACCTTATTGTATAGCACCTACACCTACGATGGCAACGGCATGATTTCCATTTTAACGCGAGATATGCA
>LICG01000036.1 GCA_001438205.1 Cryomorphaceae bacterium BACL7 MAG-120322-bin74 | reverse complement strand
AAACACATCGAGCTGGACTTGGGCGAGCAGGTGCAACATTTTTACAACACAGACAGACCTTTAGAAGGCAAACGTTTAGAAGAACGAACCCAGTTTGACCTAGAAATGATCCGAGAACTCGGTTATTGCTCTGGGATCGAAAACTATAGCCGCTACCTAGACGGCCGACAACCCGGCACACGCCCGTTCTGCCTGCTTGACTACTTTCCTGAAGACTATTTATTGGTCGTAGACGAGAGCCATGTCACGCTGCCACAGGTGCGCGCTATGTATGGTGGGGACCGTTCACGCAAAGAAAATCTAGTAGAATTTGGTTTCCGCTTACCCGCCGCCATGGACAACCGGCCACTCAAATTTGAAGAGTTTGAGACCCTGCAAAACCAAGTCCTCTATGTCTCCGCCACACCTGCAGACTATGAGCTTGAACGTTCTGAAGGGATTGTGGTGGAACAGCTCATACGCCCAACAGGACTGCTTGACCCCATTATTGAATTGAGGCCCCTCGAAAACCAAGTCGATGATCTGATGGAAGAGGTGCGATTGCGCGCCGAAATAGATGAGCGGGTGCTGGTGACCACCCTGACCAAGCGTATGGCAGAGGAGCTCACCAAGTATTTTACACGCTTTGGTATCCGCTGTCGATACATCCACTCAGATGTCGAAACCTTAGACCGCATTCAAATTATGGATGACTTGCGCGCAGGGCTTTTTGATGTGTTGATTGGCGTCAACCTCTTGCGCGAAGGATTGGACTTTCCGGAGGTGAGCTTAGTGGCTATTATGGACGCGGATAAGGAGGGTTTTTTGCGCTCTGAGCGGTCCTTAGTTCAAACCATTGGCCGAGCTGCTCGTAATGTGAACGGCAAGGCCATCTTTTACGCCGACAAGATCACCAACAGCATGGCCCGTACCATGTCCGAAACAGAACGTCGACGCGGGGCACAGCAAGCCCACAACGAAAAGCATGGCATCACTCCGCAAGCGATTGTAAAAGAAAGATCTAAGGCCTTTGCCAACCGGCATGAAGAAAGTGCACAACAAGACACGCAAAGACAAATCCTGAAAGAGACCCGCGCTTCGATGCTCACGCCGGAGCAATTAGCCAATCGTATTGTCGAAACCCGAAAGGCCATGGAAGCGGCCGCTAAAGATTTAGATTTTATCAAAGCCGCTCAATGGCGGGATGAATTAGTCTCTCTGCAAGGCGTTAGGGGTTAAGATCACCCGTTGCGCACCTTGGTGATCAAGATGATCGAAGCCAAAAGCAACGTGACCGCATTGGCTGCCGTCATGGGCACATCCCCTAGGAATAAGCCATAGACCAACCAGCAGGCAATGCCAACGGTAAAGAGTATGTACATCCAAAGGCTAATGGAAGCGGTATCTTTTGTGCGTATCACCTTGACGGCTTGCGGTACAAACGACACCGTGGTTAAGGTTGCGGCTACCCAGCCTACCCATTCCATCTATTCACCTACTTTGACTAGTTCTACATCAAAAATGAGCGTCGCATTTGGCGGGATAACGCCTCCTGCACCTTGTGCGCCATAGCCCAAATCCGAAGGGATCATAAAGCGTGCCTTGCCGCCTTCTTTGAGCAACATAATGCCTTCATCCCAACCTGGGATGACACGACCCACACCAATGGGGATAGCAATAGGCTCTCCGCGCTCGACGCTGCTATCAAATACTTGACCGTTGGTCAAGCTACCCGTGTAATGCACCTTGACATTCTGACCCGTCTTAGGTTGTGGTCCTTTTCCTTCCACGTCCATCCGATAATGGAGTCCAGAGGGGGTGGCTGTCATGCCTTCAGTTAAAGATTTTAACGCTGCAGCCTGTGCTGCCTTTGCTGAGGCTTCACGCTTAATTTGACCGGCCATACCCAATTCAAAAGCCGCTTGCGCATCAAACGCTTCTGCTGCTGCGCCTACCGCAATGATCTCAATCTTGTCAAGGCCATCATTTTGCGCAATCACATCCACGACCTCTATACCTTCCTTTACACGACCAAAAACGGTATGCTTTCCGTCAAGCCAGCCGGTTTCAACGTGGGTAATAAAGAACTGCGAGCCATTGGTTCCAGGTCCGGCATTCGCCATGGATAGGACGCCTGGTCCGTCATGTGTCAACGTGTCTACAATTTCATCTGGAAACTGATAGCCCGGTCCACCCGTCCCACGACCATCGGGGCAACCCCCTTGGATCATGAAGTCTGAAATCACGCGGTGAAAAACCAACCCATCATAGTAAGGCACGCCCGCCTCTTTGGATTTGTTGGGCATACTGCCTTTGGCCAGCCCAACAAAGTTGCCCACCGTCATCGGGGTTTGTTGAAAATGAAGTTCTACCAAGATAGATCCCTTGGTGGTGTGAAATTTGGCGTATAAACCGTCTTGCATCTGAATTAATATTAGCGGGCACCGAGACCCATGCGAAAGAAAAAAGCGCCGGCCACTTGGGCCGGACGCAGAAGATTTTTATTTGAAATGACTGCAGTTACCCTGCTAGATGAACATCACTTAGTGCGCACACTGGATGGCTTCTACCCATATATCAAAAACCAAGGTGCTTCCAGGAGGAATAATATCTCCTGCGCCTCGGTCACCGTAACCCAAAGCAGGTGGGATGATCAACTTGGCCTGTGTTCCTTGCTTTAGTCCCACCAACCCGCGCTTCCATCCTTCAATCACACGACCTTGGGGTCCTGCCACCACGGGGAACGCACCATAAGGCTCACGTTGTGGCGTGTAGGTGCCAAACTTTTGGGCTACTTCACGCACCGAGCTGTCAAAAGGCTTTCCGGTAGATAGGTAACCTGCATAGTGCACGCTGACTTGGTCGCCTTCATGAATAACGGGACCCTCTCCTTCGGCCATGATGAGCAACTTCAAGCCATCGCCTAAGTCACGCGATTTGGTGACCCATTTGTCATATAAAGGCTCATACACATCCGAATTTACATAGCCTTCACCCTCTAACCAGGTGTAGGCTACTGCCCTCTCTTCGCCTGCTTTAGAGGCCGCCTGACGCGCTTGAATCGTGGCTTCCTCCAACTCCTTGCGTTTGATCAAGAAGGTAGCGGGTGCATCAAAATCTTTGGCTTCTTTCCCGACACGATAAATCTTCACATTCATCGTAATCGCCTCATTGGGTACATTGGTTTGCGGGTTTGTAGCCACTCGTGCCATTTCCGCAATCTTCTCGCCCCCTAGGACAATTTGCCCAAAAACAGAATGACGGTCATCTAACCATGGCGTAGCCACTTCCGTGATGAAGAATTGTGAACCATTGGTATTGGGTCCGCTGTTCGCCATGGACAAGATTCCAGGGCCACTGTGACGTAGATCTGGATGAAACTCATCGGGGAAAGAATAGCCTGGATCCCCTTCACCTGTACCTAGCGGGTCTCCGCCTTGGCACATAAACTGAGGTATCACTCGGTGAAACGTCAAGCCATCATAAAAAGGCTCCCCGCGTTTCAGTTTGGTTTCAGGATGATTCCCCTCTGCCAAAGCCACAAAATTGGCTACCGTCATAGGTGCTTTGTCCATGTCCAAACGCAATAGGATGTCTCCTTGGGTCGTTTGGAACAATGCGTAAAGGCCATCTTCGACCTTCGCCTTTTCACCATTTACTTTAATGGCGGGGGTTGCACCACAGGCCACTACCATGAGGGCGACTAGTGCAAGAGCTGCGAAACGTTTCATGTGGTTCATTTGATTTTATTGAAGAATACGAAGGTAATACACCAAAGGGGTGAGCGGAGGGATATCCCCAAAATCACCCGCTAATCCATGCGCAAGATGTGCCGGGACAATGCAAATGAGGCTGTCCCCCATGTGCGATTGGATCAACGCTTCTTGCACCCCCCAAATCACATCATTGTCCCGAAGAACGGACAATTCCTGTTCCAAGCCTTGACTAAATACCTGTCCATGGAGTCCGTGGACATGGCTTCTGATGCGCACGCGCTGTGCTGTATCTAACAGTGGCGCGGTAGCATCAAAGGATTGCCTCCAGACATACAGACCTGTTCCCGTAGGCGTAAAAGGGATGGCGCTAGAATCCATAAAAGTGTGTATGTCTAAACGCTCTGCTTCCAACGCAGCCCGGTTTTGGGCGATCAATCTTTCACGCATTTCATGCACGCTTAAAGGCGTCGAGGCTTGTTCTTCCTTGGCTTGCGGAGTGCAAGAAAAGAGAACCCACCCAAACAGCATCATTCCGAAGAAAGAAAAATACTTCATACCGCTAACCAGGTTGAAAGGGTACTGCGCAAAGCGGTTAATGTCGCCTCCAAGTCAAGGTCAGAACGGCCACCAGCAGCATGGACATGCCCTCCCCCTTGCCAATGCTGGCGGGCAAAGGCGTTCACATCCACAGATCCTTTGGATCGAAAGGAAAGCTTTACTTGGCCCTCTTGGTCTTCTCGCGCAAAGACTGAGACCGAGACGCCCTCAAGACTCAAACCTTGATTCACGAGACCTTCCGTGTCCCCCGGCACATAACCGCAAACTTGTAAATCCTCCGCTTTGAGATGCACCAGAGCGGCTTTGCCTCCTGCTAGGATTTCGAGCGAAGTCAACCCGCGTCCCCATAGTTTGAGTCGACTCACCGGATTGGCGTCAAATAAACGTTCATGAATGCGATAAGGCTCTGCACCCGCCGTCATGAGTGCCGACGCCGCAGCAAGGGTAGCCGGTTGTACACTTGGAAAACGGAACGAGCCTGTATCCGTGATCAAACCCGTCATCAAACAATCTGCAGCCGCCACATCTAGCGCACCCCCATCCGCCGCAATAAAGTCATAGACCATTTCGGCGGTAGAGGATTTGGTCGTTTGACTCACGATATAGTCATACCCTGTATCCGGTGATTGATGATGATCGATGAGTACTTTGAAGCCTTCAAATAGTTCAATCTTGCTCTGCATCGACTCCCCAACGCGTGAGGCGGTATTGTAATCTAAAGAAAAAAGACCTTCTGACGCGGCAAAAATGGCGTCTGCCTTCGCAGTATTGTCGGCATAACAATGGACAAATGCAGCGGCGTATCCTGGCGTGTTTTGCAACGTAGCGGAAGGCGTATTTGGAAGGACTACCTCTACACTGTGCCCTTGCCCACGCAGGTAATGCGCTAGTCCAAGAGAAGCCCCAATGGCATCTCCGTCAGGATTCCAATGGGTGGTGAGAACAAGTCGATGCGACTTCTGTGCGAGTCGCTTTGATAAATCAGTGTAGGGCATAGGAGGGTCTGTGGGTGTAAATTTCGTAATTTTGCCGCCGAAAACCAGAAATAATCCTATGAGCAACCGCACCTTTACAATGATCAAGCCCGATGCCGTCGAAAACGGACATATCGGCGCCATCCTCAACATGATTAACGCAGCAGGCTTCCGCATTGTTGCGATGAAGTTGACACAACTTAGTCGCCACGAAGCGGGTCAATTCTATGCTGTACACAAAGAGCGTCCTTTTTACGGTGAATTGGTTGAGTACATGACCTCCGGACCCATTGTTGCGGCCATCTTAGAAAAAGACAACGCCGTAGCGGACTTCCGAACCTTGATTGGCGCCACCAACCCAGCGGAAGCTGCAGAAGGCACTATCCGCAAGCGTTTTGCCACCTCTATTGCAGCCAATGCCGTTCACGGTTCAGATTCGGACGAGAACGCCGCCAATGAGGGCGCATTCCACTTCTCTGGACGCGAGCAATTCCATTACTAAGCTTTTTTTCACGCGCCATGCGCGCATTATTTTACCGGCTCTTCGAAAGGGGAGCCGTTTTTTTTGCAGCAAAAAGAGATAGGATGATGCCTATATGCCTCAGCGCAAGGCAAGGTCTTTCAGGACGATTTGACCCGCAAGGGCCTCATTTAATGCTTCGAGCAACCGCGTGCGCTGAAAACTCAACTCATGACGCAGCGAATCTGAGCTGCAATGCACATGGAGCACCTCTTGATGTAAGCTAAAGCTGCGGACCTTTTGCGTAGCCCCTTCCCCTAGTAAACTGCGCCATGCATTTTCTACCAAAGCCAAACGATAGGCAGGTTTGTCCTTGAAGGGTGCCGTTAGATCCCCAAGTGCTTGTTGAATGGATTGCAATTGAGGTTTTTTCATGGCTTAGGTCCTTTTTCCGGGGCAGCCGCATGCGGCCCTACTCTCCCCGTTTCCGAGGAACTCAAATCAAAAATTTTTGCCTCTTCATTGACCGCCTTGACCATATGCTCGGTCCTCTCAGGGTGCGTATCCGTGATAAAAATTTGGCCAAAATGATGCTCATTGACTAGGCGGATGAGACCTTCCACTCTTTGGGCATCCAATTTGTCAAAAATATCATCTAACAAAAGGATTGGCTTTAGTTGCAAAGCCTCTTTGAGCGCATCAAATACTGCCAATTTTAGCGCCACTACATACGATTTCTGTTGACCTTGAGAACCGACGCGCTGGAGCGGCTCTCCATGCAGGGTGAAGACCAAATCTTCCCGATGAATTCCGGCTGAGGTGTATTGCAAGACACGGTCTTTGGGCAGGCGCTCCGCCAGGACCTCCTCCATCGAGGCCTCCAAGAGGGGCGATTTGTAGGTGATCCCTACCTGTTCTTTATCCCCTGCCATCCATTGATAATAGTGGGCCAGACGCGGGGCAAAGTCTTCAATAAAAGCGGCACGCGCAGCATGAACAATCGGCGCATGCTGGCACAGCTGCAAGTCATACAAGTCGAGCATGTCGGCATCAAAAGTCCGATTGGCCGCAAAGTATTTCAGCAGCGCATTCCGCTGGGCTAAAGCCCGGTTGTAGTGCACTAATGCATCCAGGAAACTTTTGTCTGATTGGGCAATGACCGCATCCATAAATTTCCTTCGGGCTTCACTTCCTTCCGTGATAAGGTCGCGATCAGAAGGAGAAATCATCACCACGGGGAAGCGTCCTAAATGCTCCGCCAAACGGGGGTATTCTGCATCATCGGCTTTAAAAACTTTTTTCTCCCCGCGTTTGAGGCCACAGTACATCGGCGTCAATTGTTCGCCAACGGCCATCCTACCTTCCACCACAAAGAAGGGTGCATCAAACTGAATACAATGACTATCGGTCGTATGAAAATAACTTCGCGTCATGCTCAAGAGGTGGACCGCATCCAGGATGGTGGTCTTGCCCGCTCCATTAGAACCCACCATGGCATTGAGTTTTGGGCCAAATGTAAAGTCCGCTTGCGCGTGGTTTTTGAAGTGTACCAACCGAAGATCTTGAAGAATCACATCCTGCATTTGGTAAAAGTACCGCTGAACTATCCTTTTGGCTATCTTTGGCGGCCTATTTCCATATCATTTCCCTCCCACCATGGCGAAGAAAAAAGAATTCGATCTGATTGAAAACCCCGGAGCAGTTGTTGAAGCAAGCATCGGTAAAGTTGAATCATTTGTCAATACCCACAAGCAACGCATTACCCAAGTTCTAGGGGGTGCTATAGCTGTATTCGCCTTATTTTGGGCGTATAACTTCTTCATTGCTGCCCCAGCAGAAAAAGAAGCGCAAATCGCGCTTTATCCTGCGCAGAAGGCTTTTGCACAGGATTCATTGAAGCTTGCCCTGAATGGCAACGCCGATCAACTGGGCTTTTTGGATATTTTGGATGAGCATGGTTCTACTAAAGCCGGCAACCTTTCCGAGTACTATGCAGGTCTATGTTACTTAGGTCTTGGACAATCCGAAGAGGCAATTGCCCATTTGGATGCGTTCAGCAGCCATGACGGCGTGTTAAGCGCAGTGGCCATCGGTGCCATTGGTGATGCCTTTGCTGACCTCAACCAACCGGAAGAAGCACAAGAATATTACAGCAAAGCCAGTAAGGAAGAAGCAAATAACTTTTTGACCCCTTTCTTTTTGTCTAAGGCGGGAAGCGCAGCTGAAATGAATAGCGACTATAAAGCCGCTTTGAAGTTTTACAAGCGCATCAAGGCAGACTT
Organism: Cryomorphaceae bacterium BACL7 MAG-120322-bin74; assembly: GCA_001438205.1. GTDB lineage: Bacteria > Bacteroidota > Bacteroidia > Flavobacteriales > Schleiferiaceae > TMED14. The sequence goes on along the minus strand of LICG01000036.1, from coordinate 6,544 downwards.
CCCTACGTCTAGTGAGGCAGCGGATATTGATGCCCTGATCGCGTATTCAGAGGCAAAGCTCAACAACAAATAAGATGGCGACCGCGCAACGCGGATCAGTCGACCTTCAAGGCATTCCTTCTGCTAGGGGCAAACGTTTTGCGCTTGTCGTCTCCGAATGGAATCGCCATATTACGGATGCTTTAGCGCAAGGCGCGACTCAAACACTCGATCAACTCGGTGTAAAGCCGGAGGATGTAGAGAAATTTGCTGTTCCAGGAAGTTTTGAGCTTATTCATGGTTGCCGCGTGGTGGCTTCTTCCCTAGAATACGATGCCATCATTGCCATTGGTTCTGTTATCCGGGGCCAAACAGCCCACTTTGATTTTGTGTGCCACGGGGTAACCCACGGCATTGCAGAGTTAAACGCACATGGCCAAACCCCCGTCATTTTTTGTGTTCTCACCGACGACAATGAACAGCAAAGCTTGGAGCGCTGCGGCGGAAAACTAGGCAATAAGGGCGACGAAGCGGCCATTGCCGCTGTGAAAATGGCCCAATTCTGAGGCAAAACGATAGACCTTAGTCCGGTCTTTTCCTTGATATTTGCGCCTATGGAACTTGATGCTACCGCGCTTGTAAACGCCCAGACATGGTTGAATAGCCCTATAGCTGCAGAAGATGCCGCCGTGATTGCGCATTGGATGGCGCATGACCCAGCCATGCTCAACGAAGCATTTTATACAGACTTAGAATTTGGCACGGGTGGTTTACGTGGGATCATGCGCCTAGGTTCTAATGGCATAAACAAATACACTCTTGGGTTGGCCACGCAAGGCCTAGCGCAGTATATCCGTCAACAAGGGATTTTGCAGCCCAAAGTGGCCATTGCCTATGATTCACGTAATCAAAGTGACACACTTGCCCTAGAGGTCGCCCATGTTTTAACGGCCAACGGGATTGACGTCCTTCTCTACCCCGCATTGCGGCCCACTCCCCAACTGAGTTTTACCGTGCGCCACTTTGGATGCACCGCCGGAATCGTCTTGACCGCCTCGCACAATCCAAAAGAATACAATGGGTATAAAGTATACTGGAACGACGGGGGACAGCTGGTCCCACCTCAAGACAAAGAGATTCTTGCTGCGGTGCGGTCAGTAGGTCTCGCTGATATTCAATGGGCGGCGCAACCTGCTTTGCTTCACTACTTGGATGAGACGGCGGACCAAGCCTATTTGGACCAAGTCAGCACGCTTTCCATGAACAAAGAAGGCAACGCAGGACTCAAGGTGGTTTTTACCGCCTTGCACGGCACCTCCATTACTATGGTGCCAGCCGCATTGGAAAGGTTTGGCTTTGAACAGGTACATATCTTGGCATCGCAAGCCACCCCTGATGGAAATTTCCCTACCGTGCACTCTCCCAATCCAGAAGAGCCCGCTGCCTTATCTCTGGCACTTGAAAAGGCACAATCCATCGGATCCGATATGGTCATTGGCTGTGATCCTGATGCGGATCGAGTGGGCATTGCCGTCCGGGATGAGGAAGGTGAACTTATAGTGCTCAATGGAAACCAAGCGGCATCCGTTTTAGTTGACTATGTCTTGCATCAGCACAAAGCGCAGGGCACGATGCCCGCAAAGCCCTTTGTCGCCAGCACCGTGGTGACAACGCCATTACTAGATCGGATTGCGGGTGATTACGACGTACCCACCTACCACACGCTTACAGGCTTTAAATGGATCGCCGATCTTATCCGTCGTTACGAAGGCCAACAAACCTTTACCGTCGGAGGAGAAGAATCCTATGGTTACTTGGTCGGAGATTTTGTCCGTGACAAGGATGCTGTATCCTCTTCCGCGATGCTCGCTGAAGCCGCAGCTTGGCACAAGGCCCGCGGCTCTAGTTTTTACCGCCACCTCCTCCAACTCTACGTGCAACATGGAGTTCACCATGAATCCTTGCTCAGCGTGACCAAAAAGGGACGTGAAGGCGCAGAGGCCATAGCCGGTATCATGGAGCGTTTTCGCAGCGATCCACCTTCCCAGTTGGCGGGCATCCCTGTGGAGGCGGTGATGGACTTCAAAACAAGGACCACCACCTATTTGGCAGATGGACGCCAGGAAGCCATTGACCTTCCCAGCTCCAATGTGATTCAGCTTCGCTTGTCCAATGGCGACCGGGTCACCGCCCGTCCAAGCGGAACAGAACCAAAAATCAAATATTATTTCTGTGCTTTAGGTCCCCACCTAGATCCTGGGCAGCCTGCGCAGCAATATCGCCACCTTAAGCAAGAACTAGAAGCGCGTATTGCCGCTTACACCGGCGTGATAACCGCACTATAAAGGACTTTGCGTTCTTGCTGTCCGACAGTACCTTAAGGGCATGAAACGCTGGTTGCTCCTTCTTATGGCTTTATCTCACGCAGTGGCTGCCCAATCCTCTTGGGGAGGCGGGGTAGATCCTCTCCACATGTGGAATGCCCACATTGTGTTTAGCGAAACACATACCCTTCATTTTCAGTTGGAAGTCTTGGCCGACCAAGACTTGCCTGGGGGCAAATCCATCGCCATACTCAATGGAGATGAACGCTTTCCGCTCACCTATAGGGGATATGACAAATCCAGAGAGGTCTGGATATGGGATTTCCCCTTTCAGGCCTCTTTTGCTTTGATGGATGACGATCACAAGGGGGGGGACTTTATAAAGACAGAAACCGGAGAACACTTTCCTTTTACGGCTGAACCTGCCTCTGTCTATGAAGGGGATGCACCTGTCCTCCACAAACGCTTTCCAGAGGATGACTTTGGATCTACCCGTTTTAACAGTCCAACACACCCATTAGCGGAGCGCTATGACCTTCGTTTGAGCGCAGGTCAAGATAACGAGGTCCATGCGGTAGGCGAATTCTACACGGATGTTACTTCTGGTGAGATTCGGGGGAGCATTCTTACTCAGACGGGTGATTACCGCTATTTGGCCGGGAACCGTTATGGCAACCGAGTCTGGCTCAGCACTTTTGACGGCATCCATAGCTATACCTTCTGTATGGACATATCAGCGGATGGCCATGTAGCAGGAACCCATTATAGCGGTGCCACTTACCGCGAAGACTTCACCGGAATCCCAAATGCCGATGCCAGCCTTGACAATCCCTACAACATCACCAGCGCTTTGGTTCCCGGTCTTGACATCACCCTTCCGGACTATGCCACGGGGGTTGCCGTCCAAATACGAACGGGGCAAGGTCGCGTCACCTTGGTTCAGGTCATGGGCTCTTGGTGTCCCAATTGCTTGGACGAATCGGCCTTTTTCAAGGAACTAGCAGAATCCCACGATGGATTGGATATTTATGCCTTGGCCTTTGAGCGCTCCGACAACCGTGAAGTAGCAAAGCCCGCTATCGCCCGCGTAGCTACCTATTTAGACTTGCCCTACCCCATTCTCTTTGCGGGTAAAGCCGAACGCGGCGCCGTCGAAAAGGTTCTTCCTATTGAAAACTTTATCTCCTATCCTACGTATTTGCTTTATGACCGTCAAGGGAAACTTGTCGAAGTGCACGCAGGCTTCTCAGGCCCTGCTACTAGAGGCTGGAAGGCCTATTCGGAGGGGATGCACATGACTTTACAGCAGCTTTTAGAACCGCAGCTATAATGGCATCAGCTAAGCTCTTTAAGAAGCTCAAAGCCAAACCACCACGTGACCTCGATAAAGTGGTGCACCAACTGCACGAGGACGCTTTCCGCAAAATAGACTGTCTGGATTGTGCTAATTGTTGCAAAACTACGGGTCCTTTGTGGACTGATCGGGACCGAGCGCGCGTTTCCAAGCATTTAGGCATGAAGACGGCTACATTTGAAGCCCAATACCTCCGGGTGGATGAGGATAAAGATTGGGTGTTGCAGACCCTGCCCTGCCCTTTTCTTGGCGATGACAACGATTGTGGCATTTATGATGTTCGGCCCAAAGCATGCCGCGAATACCCTCATACGGACCGCGTCAAGCAACACCAGATCTTAGGCTTGATGGAGAAAAATGCCGCTATCTGCCCTGCGGTAGAGCACATCGTGGCGCGTATGGAGGAGCGCTTTCTTCAAGCTAGACCTTCCTCTGCGGAATCAGGGCAGCAAACAAGAGGACCGCGACGCAACCGATAAGGTTGTACCAGAGATAACCCAAATCCAGAAAACCCATCACATTGGCCATGTGCAGAAAAGCGACGGTCAATTGCGCCAAAATGCCCCCGTAAAAAACCTTGTTTTCGGGCAATTTGGGGAAGATCCAAGCACATACAAACAGGCCTAAGATGGGACCATAAAACAAAGAGCCAATCATATTGACCAATTGGATCAAGTTTTCAGCTAATGAAGCACTCAGAGCAACGCCTAGGGCGGCGATACCCCAACCTGCCGTCAGGACACGAGAGAAGAACAAACTCGGCGCCTCCTTCCAGCCAAAGACACTGCCAAAATCCAATAAGGTTGTCGCGGACAAGGCGTTGAGTTCGGCGCTCGCACTGGACATGGCCCCCGCAAGAATCACGGCGAGTAAAAGACCTAGCATACCGGCAGGTAAAGACTGCAATGCCCAACCCAAAAAGACATAATCCGTATCCTTGGTTTCTAGCCCAGGATGTGCCTGCACTACGGCAAGGGTCGCCTGTTCCTTCAGCGACTGTCGTTCTGCTTCTAATTCGATCAAGCGAATACGGTGGGTTTCCTCTTGTGGATCCAATAAAAAAGCCTCGGTGGTTTCCTTTCTGTCGATTTGCATAGCGTGCCAGCCAGCCTCCAACTCTAGATGCGGTGGATCTACGGCCCATACTTTGGCAACAGCTGGGTTATGCCAGAGGGGTTCTGCGCGAAAATGCATCGTGGTAAATAGCAACAATCCCAAGCTCAGGATAAACAGCTGCATCGGGATTTTGATGAGACCTGTAAAGGTCATGCCGACCCGGATTTCTCGTAAACTCTTACCCCCTAAATAGCGACCAACCTGGCTTTGATCCGTGCCAAAATAGGACATGGCCAAAAAGAAGCCGCCTGCCAATCCAGACCACACGGTGTAGCGGTTGGCGGGATCTAAAGACCAATCGAGCATTTGGGTTCGGTCATACACGCCCATTAGATTCCATGCTTCTGGCAAGCCAACGCCGTTGGGTAGTTCCTCCACCAAAAAGTATGCTGCAGCAAAAAGGCCACTAAAAATCACCACCATCTGTGCGGTCTGCGTAACCCCCACGGCTTTGTAGCCGCCAAAAACGGTATAGGCGACCACGACGGTCCCGGTCACCAAAATGGTCGCATTCAGGTTCCAACCAAACACAGCCGAGAGCACAATGCCCGGTGCATAGAGCGTGATGCCAGCGGCTAGGCTACGTGACAGAAGAAATAAACTGGCAGCAAGCCAACGTACGCGAGACCCAAAGACGCGCTCCAAATACCCATAGGCTGTGCCCACACCTGCAGCCATGTAACGCGGAACCACCCACACGCCCAACACAAGCAAGGCGATAGGCATGCCAAAGTAGAATTGCACAAACCCCAATCCATCGGCAAATCCTTGACCCGGGGTAGAGATAAAGGTGATAGCCGAGGCCTGTGTGGCGATAATCCCTAGGCCGATGGTGGTCCAATGGCTTTCACGCTTCCCGGTTAAGAATTCAGCCCCCGTCGTCCTTTGTCGAGTGCGCCACATGCCATACAGGGCAATCACACCTAACGTGCCTGCTAGGGCAATCCAATCCAAAGACGGCAAACTACTTCCCATCCGCAGCTGTTTTGAAGGAGACAATATTGGCCAATATTCGGTACGCCCCAGGGACGCCTGCACGCCATTCACGGAAGAGCGAAAGTCCACAATAGGTGACTTGACCTTGGCCTGAAGGCGCCGTGATCCAGGCCCCTTGTTTCATCGTTTCACCTGGGTCTGCCCACTCGATCAAAGGAACAAATGCAGGATCCCATTCGCTGGCAAAGTAGAGCCCGCGTTCCTGTACCCAACCATCAAAATCCTTCAGAGACAACGCATTGGGATAGCGCATCATGGGGTGGAGGGCTGCCAATACGTGTACCGGGGTCTCCTCAACCGTCACACGGTCACGCCCTAGTTTGAAAGGAACCGGTCCCATATGGTCCGTCACCTGGTCGCGGGTGGCTGTATTGTACTGGATGACCAGATGTCCCCCTTCCTTTACCCAGGTGTCTAGCACCGAAGCCGCAGCGGCTAAACCCTGGTTGACATTATAGGCACGAATGCCCAAAACCACGGAAGTTAGTCCCTGCAAATCTGCCATAGTCAGCGTTGCAGCATCTAGAATTTTGACAGGAATACCCAACTGCGCCATGGCTTGAGGCGCGTCATCACCCGCCCCTTGGATATAGCCAACCTGGAGACCTTCGGGCAAATCAATATTTTCATACACAATAGGCAATGCGCCCGTTCCCCATACTGTTTGACGGGGAATATGATCATAGTTCAAATGCGTCGCGGTAAAAAGAGAGGCTTCGGATCCACGAAGGCGAAGGGTCAGCGCACTTTTACCGTAACGGTTTGATTTTGGTGT
>LICG01000035.1 GCA_001438205.1 Cryomorphaceae bacterium BACL7 MAG-120322-bin74 | reverse complement strand
CATTGGCATCAATGGTGTAGGTTCCGCTCAACTGTGAAAGACAGTCCGTCTTAAAGGTTACAGGACCTACCATACCCGAGAAGTCACTACCCCCACACGAGTCCATCACATAGACATCGTAGAATGTGTTAGGCGACAAGCCACTGATCGTGTAAGGATTGCTCACATTGTGCATCCACGTGCCGGGTGTACCTGTACCATTGTAGAAGCCTTGTGGGCCCCAGATGATCGTAGAACCCAATGGCGTGCTACCCGTTGGGCTTGCCCAACTAAAGCTTCCTGAAGACGCATTAAATGCCGTGTTGGTCAAGACGGGATCTGGACATGTGGGGACATAGTCCACCATGAAGTTGTCAATGAAGACGTCAGGTCCATAGCCAGACGCACCAAAGAATTCAAAGATCACATTGTGACCGATGTAAGAAGTGTCCAAGTACATGTACTCATTTACAAATGTACCCGGGGTCGAGATCCCCGCACCCGAGGAACCAAAGGTCTGACCATAGAGGTCTACCAACGTATCCCAAACGCCACTGGTCTCTTTGCGAATGCGCAAGGTCATCCGGTCATTGGGATACGAAGTATAGTACTGATTAGAGTGTGACCAATCAAAGCTGACCGTCGCAGCACTTGAAATAGAAATTGGACGTGACGTCGCAATACCTGTGTTGCCCGACGTCCACGACCAGAAATACCAACGCATACTGTTGTTAGCCGAAGCATCCGTATACAACATCACCGTTTGCGTTCCATTGTCAATACCCCAACATGGAAGCGGTGAGGTCGTGCTCCAGTTTTGAAAGTCATCCGAAAAAGGCAAAGGAGCCGCTTGACACAAAGTTGTGACAGATGCAGGACCCACAGGTGAAGTGCCCATAGATGAACCACAATTAGCGAATACATAGAAGTCATAACATGTATTTGCATTCAACCCTGTGATAGTGACCGTGTCATTCGTGACAGTGGTTGAGGGCATAGACCCTGTTCCAGGCGTGTAACCACAAGGACCCCACTCCACCGTATAACTGGAATTACCAGCGGAAGGAATATAGGCTAATGTAGCAGTTGTCGCCCCAGCACCTAAGACTGAAAGGCCTGTAGGCGGAGGACAAGCTGGTACTTCTTCGATCACGATATTGTCCAAGAAAAGGTCAGGACCGAAGTCGGACCACGCAAAAAATTGAACGATGACCGTATCACCTGTAAAACTCGTCGGGATGAAGATGATCTCATCATCAAGTGTAGGAGCAGGTGTCGTAATAGACGCCCCTGTCGTAGCAAAAGTGGATCCCTTTAACGTAGTCAATGTGGTCCATGTGCTTGAACCTAAGCTTCGTACACGCACACTCAGTGAGTCGTATGGATAGCTAGTGGCATACTGACCTGAGTGTGACCAGCTAAACTTAATTTGCCCATCAACATCAAGGTTCATCAATGGAGATTCCATGATGAAGCTCTTGTCATTGTTACCCCAATAATAGGCGCGGGCCAAGGTTACTCCACCCGTTGTATAATGCTGCCAAGCGCCGGATCCATTATCAAGATCCCAACAAGCGGGCTCCCAAGATGTAAAGGACTCTGAAATAGGCATAGATTGTAATAAGCAAGGTGTTGCAAAGGTTACTGGACCAGACCATACCGAATAGCCATTGCCCGCAATAACACAATTGGCGCGCAGATATAGGTCATAGGTGGTAGCAGGTAGTACCGCAATTGTCGCGGAGGTCGTCGATGTACTTGCAGAAGAACCTGTTCCAGGGGTAAAGCCCGTTGGGCCCCATTCTAATTCATAGCTATTCCCATTGCCCGCAAATGTGAAGCTTGCACTCGTTGGCGTCAAGACAGTGAAGTTTACGCCGGAAGGCTTAGCACATGCCGGCGGCGTAAACTCATCTGCGCCAATGTCAGGCGTTGTGGTATTACGTGTATCACCATCAATATCCATTGTGATACCCGCAATAGGGGTAGCGGTTCCATCAGCAACCAATCCCTCCACATGCGCATCCGATGCACTTGAGAAAATTGGATCTCCAAATTGGCCATTTGCCTCACCCGATGAGGCTGTTTGCAAAGCGGCTAAATTGGCACAACCCGTTGCGCCCCATGATACCGGGGTAGTCGTCGTACCATAATAAAGGTTGTAATCCATGTCGCCAAACATCCCAGAAGTCACGCCGGTAGCAAGAATATTTGCAGCGGGACCGCCCACAGCGTTGGCAAAAATGTTGTTCCTAAAGATAGTTCCGTTGGTAGTGCCCGTGGAAGTAGCATACATGCCATAAGTATTGGCATTGGTGCTGCCAGCGGCAGACTGCACTGCAAAAGTATTGTACATGATGCTCGTACTATCCAATGAATTCGGATAGAATGTATACACCGTAGCAGACGTCGGCATGTTGACATTGACCATATTATTGACAATTTCAGAACGTCCTTGAGCACCATCAACATAACCAACATACAGACCGTAGGCGAATGTCGAGTTCAACAACATGTTAATATTGTTGTTTTTGATCGTTACTTTTTCCGCTTTACCTGCAGAAGAGTTTGAAATGTAGAAACCATAGTAGCCTGCATCATTCAGGGTATTGTCCTGAACATCCCAGGTTTGCGTACCCGCAGAGCCATACATATAACAGCCATAACGGAAACCATTGATGGTATTCCCTTTAAACTCCGCATCGCCAGATGGGTAATACACATAGTTATAGCCATAAATATTTGTAGATCCACCTAGCTTATTAAAGGTGTTGTTGATGATCTTAGGATTCTTGTGGTAATACGAATACAAACCATAATACCAAGTATCCAACACGTTATCTTCAATACGCAGGGTATCCAGATTGGTGGCAGAGTTACCATAGATGTAGAATCCGTAACTCACGTTGCTTAATTCATTGCCCTTAATTTCCCACGTTCCAGAAGGATAGGCAGAGGTAGACTGATAATAGAACCCCGCTAAAAAGCTACTGGTTGAGGTGCCCAAGGCTGCACCAATCATGGTGTTGTCCAATATTTTGATATCGCTTGACCCCGTGTACGTAATGAGACGACCATAGGTAGTTCCACCTGTGGTGATCTTCAATCCTTTGATGATGATGTTATTCGTTGCATTCAAGTGTATAGTCCAGTTATCCGTTGATCCTGTTGGGGAATACGTGATTTCTGCTGGTGACGTATTACTTGGGTTTGCCTGGAATGTGATCGTATTCGTCGTTGAGGTGCCCGTTACAGCGGGAACAATCAATTGCTCTGTATACGTTCCTGCGGCAGCATTAAATACTACAGGACCGTTGACACCATTGGCACTCAACGCTGACACAGCGGCAGTAAAGCTTGTATAATTCGTTGTTCCAGTGCCATTAGCATCAATGGTATAACTGCCGCTCAGCTGCGCTTGAAGCGCCGTAGGCAAAAGGAATAAAAGACTGAATGCTAAGATGAAAGATCTGAATAATTTTCTCATGATAGGGTGGGATGATTGAATGAACTGAACCGTAAAAGTGGCTAATTATTTTTTCTTAAACAAGCGTACTGGCCTTTTTATCACCTGAATTTTAGATGAAATATGGGGTCGGTGTACTGATTTTAAATATAGGCATGGTACGATGAACCGCATTATGGAGTTTTATCGTAGTTTCGCGCCGTTGCTTTTGATAGCACACGGCGGGAAGTGGCGCAGGTGGTAGCGCATCTGGTTTGGGACCAGAGGGTCGCAGGTTCGAGTCCTGTCTTCCCGACCATAATTTCATAGAGCCAACCATGCTCTTTTTCAATGAAAGACCCAATAACCCAAGGGAACTTGGGGTCTATTGGGTCTTTTTCTTTTTGTTTATATTCGGGTCATCCGACCGTTCTTTCATGCTCCCTCTCTCCTGCTTTGTAGACCTAGATGCTCGCAGAATTTAACCCCGTTAGAAAATGATGTACGGCGCACCAAGCGCATACATGAATCAGACCATCAGCACAAAGAATCCTCTATTATCAAAGGGGTCGGATATAGTTTTTGTGTAGACTAGAGGTTTTTACACCATGAGGCATGGCCATTCTAGAAATTATTCAACTTCCAAAACATCCCCCCATGGTTCAACCTAAACTATCTTGATCGGATGAAGAAACTATTCATCATCGTTGTTCCTCTTTTTGGGCTATCCCTCACCGGGTTTGCACAGACCTTTGCCGGCCTGGGTTTTGGCGTTTGCACAGGTGCCGGCATGTATGCCGAACATTTTATTCATCCAAATTGGTCCATTGAAGCTAACATAGGAATTCCAGCCGCAGGATTTGGCATGAACTATACCATTCAACGCAAGATGCGCCCGAGTAGCGGCGGAAATGCGTCATCCAAGATGCACTTATTAAAAAGAAAACCTAAGTCAACAGGTCGCTTAACGGTTGGGCTAAACTTCAACACAGCCATTTTGCCTGATGTGGGTCTTTTTCGCTATTCTTTTCTGAATGTTGGGCTACACCACATGTCGCGCAAAACGGACTATGGCATGGAATTAGGCTGGATGCGAGGGGCTATTGTTACGGGGCCTTCTGGAAGCTCCTATCCCCAGCCCTTTTCTGTTCCTGGCATACAATTCACGATCGGACATGCTTTGTTTGAGCCTGGACCGCTAAAACGATTGCGGCAGGGAGCCTTTGCGAAGTAATGCAGCGCGAGAATGACGTATGTTCATGTGCCCCTCCTCTTAAAATAAAAAAACCGCCCTTCACTTGGCGGTTTATTTATCTTGGTGATCCCGGCGCGATTCGAACGCGCGACCGTCTGCTTAGAAGGCAGATGCTCTATCCAGCTGAGCTACGGGACCAGAGGGCGCAAAAATAGGTCCTAAGTCAACGCAGCCAAGCACTAAAGCAGGAATAAATTTTAGCTTTAACACGATGGGTGCCGGTTAAACAATGCTTCAAAAGAACCTAAAAATCATGAGGCAAGGGGGTTATTCAATCTCCTTGACTTCCAAAGGAGATTTTTGTTCGAATAGGTTTACCTGTAGACAATTCTTGCTTCATCTGATACAAAAGTGAAGATTTCACATACAAAGGGCTTGAAAAATATGATTCGATTCACATTTATAGCCGCACCTTTATCGATGGTTGGTGTGAGGCGTTTTGTTCGAAATAACATTTCGTTTCATTCCTAAAAGAGAGGCCCGTTTGGTGCCTCTCTTTTTTATTCCCAGAAAGCCAATTGACCCTATCCATTTATTCCCAGAAAGCCAATTGACCCTATCCAGTTGTGCACTCAAGTCTGTAATTTGAGTCCTCAAAATCACATTTCAAGAAGATATCTATACTTCTCGCACCATGCTTTACTTTTTTGGCTGTTTTAATCCACGTTGGATGCACAAACGACCCACCTGAACTGAGGACGTGGTGTGCTTAGTCCATAGCCATTGCGCAAACTGGGCACAAAAGGACGCATCCTTATTGAAGGCTCACCTCCTAGCGCACTCGATGCCAGACTTTGGGATGCCAGACTTTACATTGCTGAGTTGCAAACGAAGCGTGGTACTTTTGTGATGAAATGGCGCGCACATTCACATTCCTTCTTTTGATTGGCCTCCTGGCCTCAATGCCTGGCTATGGCCAGGGAATGGACACGCATGCCCAACGCGCAGCTCTCGCATCTGCTCTTGTGCCAGGCGCAGGGCAATTTGTCAACAAACAGGTTTGGAAAGCACCCATTGCATGGGGCATCATGATGGGTTCAGGGTATGTTTTATATAACAACCAATCTACGCTCAATCGCCTAAATACGGCCATTGATTTGCGCTACGACAATGATCCATTGACCGTTGATGAGTTTGATGGGCGCTTTACCCTTAACCAGCTATTTACGTTAAAGAATGAGACCCGTCGGTTGCGCGATTATGCAGTCCTTGGTGTAGGTGCAGCCTATCTCTTTCAAGTTTTGGACGCATACGCCTCAGGTTTTTTGGTGGGATTTGACGTCAGCCCGACACTTGTGGGCGTTGTCTCCCCTTCCCTTCAGCCTCAATCACCCTTCGGGGCCAAGCTCACGTTGCAATGGCATTGAAGATCGCACTCGTTGGCTATGGCAAAATGGGCCACGAAATCGAGCAGATGGCCTTGCAACGCGGACATTCCGTGGTCGCACGAATTGGACGTGAAGGCATCGCGCAACACGATCTTTCAACGGTAGATGTGGCGATCGAATTCACGCATCCAGGCTCGGCACTTGAGAATGTGCAAGGGTTGCTAGAAGCTGGAATTGCCACTGTTTGCGGCACTACAGGATGGTATAGACATCTCCCTTCCCTGGAGGCCTTGGCGCAACATACAGCCCTGGTATATGCCAGCAATTTTTCGCTTGGGGTGAATATTGCCTTTGAAGTAAACCGTCACCTCGCTCAACTCATGGCCGAGCATCCGTCCTATGTGCCTACCATTGAAGAAGTGCATCACACGGCAAAAAAGGATGCACCGAGTGGCACCGCCATCACCCTTGCAGAAGGCATACTCGGGGCTGACCATCATCGTACGGAGTGGGTTTTGGCGCCAAAAACCAAGGACCATCATCTTGAAATTACTTCTGTCAGAAAGGACCCTGTCCCAGGGACCCATACCGTCTCTTACACCTCTGATATTGACACCTTGTCTTTGACGCATGTGGCACATTCACGCGCAGGTTTTGCCTTGGGTGCTGTCATTGCAGCAGAACGCATCATGGATTTAGGGAGTGGCATACATGCCTTTTCTAGCCTCATTTTTCAAAAGAAGAAATGAAGAAGCGCATCGGTCCAGAATCGACCCTACAACGTTTTACAGAGAGCGTTAGCCTCGACGTACTTGGCGTCGCTGTTGTGGTTACGGCCTCCATTGCGATGGGTTACCACAAGACCGTGATCGACGGCATTCCTATTGGTGTTCTTTCAACTGTTGGCGCAGCATTTTCTATGATGGCCACCCGATTGGTGACCAAACGGAATAATATGGGCAACCTCATTGGGATTTTAACGACGGTCAATACAACGATTGTAGATTACTATCTAGGCAATCAGGCAGCACTTCTTACTTACCCCGTCTCTTTCTTTGGCAATATTGCCTCGTTTTGGTTTTGGAGAAAAAAAGGCAACCGAACTCCACGCAAGTTCGACTATTGGTACTTCGTGAATGCTAGCATTGCTATCGTGATGGCCCTTGTATTGAATTATGTTGGCTTTACGGGCTACTTATCACATGAACTTGCCTCTGAGGACAGGGCTAAGTTCTGGATCACCACCGCTATTACCGCACTCACTTTTTCTGGCACCTTAAATATGCCCCGCATGTACGCGGACACTTGGGCTTTTTACGAAGTCTACAATAGCCTTAAACTCTATCAGAATTTCCTTTTTGGCAACATTGCCTACGTTGCAAAGTATATCTTCTATCTCATCAACGCATTGCTTGGTTGGTTGGTTTGGCACCAAGTACGCAAGCGTGAAAGTCATCCGGCCTAAAACGTTTTTCACTGACAACCCTTTTAGGCATTTCCCTATACTCCCTTTGTGGTCAACCCATGCTGGAAGTCGGGTCCAGTATGGGTGACAAGGAACGTCATACGGAATATTCTGTCCTTACTTTTCCCCTTACCCGGGAGGACTCGGAAAAGCATGGGGTACGTGTTAGCCCCGTTTGAGTAGTTCTGCATGAAGCATCTCCACTTGACGTGTAAGATGCGCGATATCTAGATCATTTTCTACAATCACGTCTCCTTCCTTCAGCATTTGTCTCTTTTGCGCATCTGGCCATTGGCGCGCCATCCGTTGCTCCACCTCTTCACGTGTCATGCCCGAACGTTCCACCACCCGTTGAATCCGCAGTTCCATCGGGGCCTCAACCAAGATGATGGCATCGCAGGTTTGGTAAGTGCCCGATTCAAATAAAATGGCGGCTTCGCGCAGGATATAAGGAGGAGTCTGCTGCGCATGCCACGTCACAAAGTCGTCGTGAACAGCTGGATGCACAAGGGCGTTGATGCGCGCTGTGGATTCGGGGGTGCCAAAGGCTTTAGATGCCAATGCCTTGCGTTGCAAAACGCCGTTAATATAAATGCCTGGGCCAAAGGCCTCCTCGATAGCCGCTTGTAAAGCGGGGTTTTCCGCCATTAAGCGCTTGGCTGCATCATCCGCCACATAGACGGGGATCCCCTTTTCCGATAAAAGTTTTGCGACGGTCGACTTTCCTGCGCCAATGGAGCCTGTGAGGCCAATATGTAATGCGTGCATGTCTAAAGGTACTTTACTTTCTGCGCAAGGCTTGGACAACGTTTTCTTACTCTATTTTCCAATCCATCGTCGCGGGAACCCCTTCTACGCTATTCGGGGCAATCCAAAAACTGAAGATTCCGGGTTCTACATGCTTTTCACCTTGCGCGTCTGTTACAGACAACTGATCCATTTCTAGGATGAAGGTGAAGGACTTCGTTTCTCCCGCCTTGATCGCTATTCGACGGAAGTCTATCAGTTGCTTCAACGGGCGCACACCATAGGCGCTGTGATGGTCCCGCATGTATACCTGTACCACCTCGTCCACCTCAACCTTGCCCGTATTAGACACCGTGGCATTTAGCGCAAGTGTTCCATCTTCGAGCGTAACAAGTTCCGTTTTGCTATAGGAGACGGTGGAATACGTTAGTCCATAGCCAAATGGATATTGTGGGGTGTTAGGCCCATCCCCATAATGGGACCAGAAGACTTCGCTGATGGGTCCAGGGCGACCCGTGTTATACGCACCATAATAAAGAGGGATTTGGGCCTCTGACCGCGGAAAAGTCACAGGCAGGCGCCCACTGGGCGAACGTCTGCCCATTAACAAATTGGCGATGGCGGGCCCACCCATCGTGCCGGGCTGCCAAGCGAAGAGAATACCCTCTACTTGTGCTTGAATATCTTCAGGCAAAATGAATGGCCGGCCTGCATACACGACCAAAACCACATGTGGTTGCACTTTGAGCACTTCACGGATCAACAGCTCCTGCAAACCAGGAAGATGCAAGGAAAGGCGAGATCGGCCCTCCCCCGATTGAAAACCATGCTCGCCAACAGCCAAGATGGCTACATCAGCTGCAGAAGCGGACCGAACCGCTTGAAATAATCCCGCAGTATCGGAGGTATTAATAGACGCTTCCGTAGGAAAATTGATCGCTCCCGTAAGAAAGACTGGGCCTGCCGCCACATCTAGGCTTTTAAAACCTTTTACCGACCTCAAGCCCTCTTGTAAAGAAATGGCTGTATGATCCTCTGATGAAACGCGCCAATTGCCCAACGGGCTATTCTTCTCTGCGGCCATGGGGCCGATTAAGGCAATTCTCTGACCTTTTACAATGGGTAGAATACCCTTGTTTTTTAACAGTACAGCGGATTCCTCCGCCAGGTTTTGCGCGTCCTCTGCCCATGGAGAGCTTGAAGGCGTCCATTCCCCTGGATTTTGGCAGTATTTGTAGGGATCATCCATTAATCCCAACTGAAATTTGAGTCGAAGTACGCGTCGAACGGCATCATCCACCCTCGCTTGCGCTACCACCCCCTTCCGAACCAAATCCGCTAAGTGATAGACATACGCCAACGACTCCATATCGATGTCGCAGCGCGCATTAGCCGCTTGGGCCGTTGCCTCGGACAGATTGCGCGAAAACCCATGCGCTTGCATTTCGGAAATCGACCCCCAGTCGCTGACCAAAACCCCTTGAAAGCCCCATGTTTCTTTTAAAGTTTCAATCAAGGCTTGGTTCCCTGTGGCAGGAATGCCATTCATGGTATTGAACGCATTCATAAAGGTTGCAGCGCCGGCTTCAACGGCAGCCTGAAATGGAGGGAAAATCACATTCTGTAGAGTATACGCACTGACATCTACGGTATTATAGTCACGTCCCGCTTCTACAAAGCCATAACCGGCGAAGTGCTTGGCACATGCTGCCATCGTGTTCGGAGCAGACAGGTCACTTCCTTGAAAACCCTGTACACGTGCGCTCGCCACCCGAGCGCCCAAATAGGTATCCTCCCCTGCTCCTTCCATCATTCGACCCCAACGTGGATCACGCGAAATGTCGACCATAGGAGCAAACGTCCAGTTTAAGCCATGAGCTGTGGCTTCTTCTGCCGCATTTCGGGCACTTTTCTCAATAGCGTCTAGGTTCCAAGAGGCCGCTTCTGCTAAAGGGATCGGAGACAATGTCTTGTACCCATGGATAACATCACAGGCAAAAATCAGGGGTATCCCTAGACGCGTTTCTTCCACGGCAACACGCTGCATGGCTCGCACCTCTTCAACCCCTTGAACGTTCAGCACAGACCCTACCCATCCGTTGCGCAAATGTTGGTATTTAGTCGCCGCATCTCCTCCAGCAGGAGCAGGACCCGTTGCATTCCAGAAACCGTTGTATTGGTTCATCTGTCCTACTTTCTCTTCTAAGGACATTAACGTAAGGACAGAGTCAACGCGTGATTCAATGGGTTTGCGTTGTGCGTTTGCCGTTAAGACGCAAAGCATGGTTAGGGTGGTGTAGATATACTTCATGGAAAACACTTTGTCAATGATCATAGGATGAAGAGAGTTTGATAGAGGCGGGTATCCTTCTATAGTTGAATTATGTATTCGCGCATTGGACCCATCATGGAAAAGTTCTTAAAGAACAAAATTAAGGCCTCATCTGTTTGTACTTGAGAAGCTAAAAAACTGCTCTTCAAATTTTATCCAAGTTATAGTATTTAAAACAATTTCTATGTAATATTGTTGTATTATTGTCCTAAGTACTATTATTAAAATTAAATCCCAACCCATGAAGAAACTCTTTACCCTACTAGCTTTGGGGATGATCGGTAGCGTTTTTGCGCAAACCAATGTCACCTTCCAAGTTGACATGAACAACTACACTGGCACCTTTACTGCGCCAGAAGTAAACGGAACTTTCAATAGCTGGTGTGGCAACTGTGCCGCAATGACGGACGCAGATGGTGACAACGTTTGGGAAGTTACCATTGCCTTAACTGCAGGCGATACAGTTGAATATAAGTTCTCTCACGACAACTGGACTGGCCAAGAGACCAACGACCCCACTGCTTCTTGCACCAATGGCAATGCCACCTACACAAACCGTGTTTTGGTTGTGCCCGCAACTGCCGCCACATTATCTCCTGTTTGCTGGGCTTCATGTGACCCATGTGCTCCCGCAACTGCAGACGTGACCTTCCAGGTTGACATGTCTCTATACACAGGCACTTTTACAGCACCTGAGGTTAATGGAACCTTTAATAGCTGGTGTGGTAATTGTGCTGCCATGTCAGACGCAAATGGAGACAATGTTTGGGATGTTACGATTTCCTTAAACATGGGCGATACGGTTGAGTACAAGTTCTCACACGACAACTGGACTGGCCAAGAGACCAATGATCCTACCGCTCCTTGTACCAACGGCAATGCCACTTATACCAACCGTGTATTAGTCGTGACGGCTTCAGATACCTTGGATGTGGTATGTTGGGCCTCTTGCACCGCATGCTCTGGCATCGGAATGGAAGAGGGTGCTTCTTTGATGACCCTAGCGCCTAACCCAGCCAATGACAATGTTCGAATTGCGTTCACTGCGGAAGAAGGTGTCTATGCTATTCAGAACCTTTCAGGCCAAGTTGTTGCCTCTGGCCGCTTAACGCAAGGTCAAAACGATATTGCCACCTCTGCCTTATCTAATGGCATTTATATGATCCGTGTAACGAGTTCCACTGGTGATGCTACTGAGAAATTGGCTATCCGCCACTAAGGTGATTGTTTGTTGAGAACGGAAAGCCCGTGGCGAAAGTCCGGGCTTTTCCATTTTCTCCTCCTTAAATTCACGCACTATTTAAATCAAGCCTTATGATGCGCAATTCTCACATAAGATTGGTCCTCGGACTTTTCGCCTTTCTATTCATCGGACAAGCGCTCAATGCACAATCCATTCGCCTCAATGGCCGCGTCTCTGATGCACGGGACCAAAGTGCCCTATATCAAGTTGTAGCGAAAGGACCCAATGGCTCTTCCCTCACAGATGCGAAAGGCGATTTTGTCTTGGAATCAAGTGTAGGGGAAAGGATTTCATTCCAGCTTTTCGGCTATGAATCCTATGAACTGACAGTGAAAAATGCCGAATTCTTAAACATTCGGCTAAGACCCAGCGCGCAAGAATTAGATGAAATTGTGGTCACAGGGTACGGTTCTTCATCAAAAAAGGAAATGACGGGTGCCGCTTCGGTGGTCAAAAGTGAGGAAATCACAAAATTAAATATCCCCCGCATGGATCAGGCCCTTCAGGGGCAGGTGGCTGGCGTTGTCATCAATACGAATTCCGGCTCCCCCGGTGGCTCAACTAGTATTCGCATTCGCGGGCTCAGCACTTTTGGCGACAACGACCCCTTGATTTTAGTCGACGGAGTAGTCTATGACTCTGAGGGCTTGAATGCACTTAACCCAAATGATATTGCTTCGATAAATGTCCTAAAAGACGGCACTGCCTCCATCTTTGGTGTGCGTGCTGCAAATGGGGTCATTTTGATCGAAACGAAAAAAGGAAGAAAAGATGCTGCCCCTTCCTTTGAATACAGCAGCTATCTGGGCATTCAGCAAACAGCCAGACGCCTGGGTCTTTTGAATGCGCAGGAATACGCAGTCCTAAAAAACAATGCCTTTATTAACGGTGGCCAAGATGCTCCTTTTGCCAATACAGCGCTTGGGGTGGGTACGGATTGGCAGTCAGCCGTTTTTGCGCCTGCCATGACGTCCAACCATAGCTTGAGTGCTACAGGAGGCACAGAGAAAACAACCTATTCCATTGGCGGAAGTCTCTTTTCACAGGATGGCATCGTTGGAGGCGAAAAAGCCAACTTCTCTCGTATGACCGCAAGGGTAAATTTGAGTACAGAAATGTCAGACCGCCTTCAACTCAATTCTGTGCTACTTTTCACACACGAAGAACGCAAGACCCTGCCCGAAAATGGGATTGGTTCAGTCTTGTACAACACGATTAACGCCTACCCTACGGAGCCCCTGATGCAATCAAATGGCAACTATAGCTATTTGGCCTTGGTCAGCGACATCATTAACCCCTTGGCCCAAATGGCGAATACCTGGAACCAATCGGGCGTCAACAAATTGGTGGGCAAAGAAGAGATCGTTTACAAAGCCTCAGAAGACCTCACCTGGACCAACCGACTCAATTACAATTATGCCATTGTAGATGGTCGTGTCTTTTCACCCTTAGTTTGGTATGGCCCAGGAAAAGCGCAAAACTCCGCTATCAATGCACAATTGGATGCACCAATAGTTGAATTAGCTGAAGGCTTCACATTAGAACGCGGTCCAAGCGTCTACCAAAACCGCGACACGTACGGTGACATCACGTTTGAATCCTATATAAACTACCAGCATGCATTTGGCGAAAATCATGAAGTCAAAGCCACTGCAGGCACGAGCGTCTTTACACGTCAAGGAAAAGGAATGAGCGCATGGGCCTTTAACATTCCTAATAATAGTTGGGAGTATGCGGATTTATCGGCTAGTCAAGCCGCAGGCGGATATCTCAATGGTGCGTCAAGCTTCTTTTTTGAGGAGCGTTTGCTTTCCGCTTTTGGACGTGCAGAATATGCCTACAAGAAGCGCTACCTCGTTTCCGGCGTACTGCGTCGTGATGGTTCTTCCAAATTTGGTCCCAATGCACGCTGGGGCATCTTCCCTGCGATTTCAGGGGCATGGATCATCTCTGAAGAGCCTGACTTTCAGTCTACCGCGATCAATTTTGCCAAACTCCGATTGAGTTATGGCCGTTCTGGAAATGATCAAATTCCCAACTTTGCGTATCGCGCCTTGTTGAATGGTGAAGGCGTCTATCCTTTTAATGATTTGCTTACTCCAGGGATTGCCATTGGCCGAGCGGCTAACCCAGACCTTAAGTGGGAAAGTACACAACAAACCAATTTGGGTCTTGACCTAGTTCTTTGGAACCAATGGAACATGGCCTTTAATGCTTTTGTGAAGCAAACGAGTGATCTGCTCTTCCAGCCTGATGTGTCGGGCGTATTAGGCACCTACAGTGCGGGTGGCTACCCGCCATTCATCAATGCAGGGGATGTGCGCAACCGCGGTATTGAATGGGAAGTGGGGTATGCCAGCACCCCAAAACGGAGCAATCAGTTTACCGCTAATTTCAATATGACCTTGCTAGAGAACAAAGTCATGCGCGTACCCGATGGGGTTGACTTTATTCCCGGTGCCGGATTTGGTGTTGGCGGAAATGTCGCTACGCGATTTGAAGCGGGCTTCCCTATTGGCTATTTCCATGGTTTTGTGACGGATGGTGTCTTCCAAACCCAGGCAGAAATTGACAACAGCTCCGTCCTTCAGGCCGGCGCCCGCCCAGGTGATCTTCGCTATGTAGATATCAATGGTGACGGGGCCATCAATTTCAGTGACAACTCAGACAAAACCCAATTAGGCTCCCCTATCCCCAATATTACGTTAGGCCTAAACCTCAGCTATCGAATCAAAGCTTTTGACATTAGCACAAACCTTTATGCCGCATTGGGTCAAGAGATCATTCGGAACTATGAGCGTCAGCAGCCTTACGCCAATCAATTAGATTATAACATCGGCCGCTGGACAGGGGACGGAAGTTCTAATACCATTCCCCGCCTCAGCACTTCTTTGACGCGCAATACGGTCTTCTCAGATTTTTATGTTGAAAAAGGAGACTTCCTGCGCATTCGCAACCTCCAAGTCGGCTACACCCTTCCTACGGGCATTACTTCACGCCTCAATGCGAAAAAACTACGCGCCTACGTTTCCGTCAATAACCTGTACACCCTTACGAGTTATCAAGGGTTTGATCCAGACATAGGAAACTTTGGAGGCGTACTAGCCTCGGGGGTGGATTATGGATTCTACCCACAAGCACGTACCCTTATGGCCGGTTTAACTTTACAATTTTAAGCGATGAAAAAGTGGAAAATTGCCCTCAGCATTAGTGCAGCGAGCGCTTTAATACTCGTTGGATGTGAAAAGTTCTTGGACGTTCAACCGCGCTATGTTCAAGATGCTGAAAACTATTTCAATCAGCCGTCTGATTATGAAATGGCCCTCACCGCAGCCTATGACTTGTTGCAAACCTCTTACCTCACGCAATGGATTGGCGAAATCGCTTCGGACAATGCAATTGCCGGGGGTGAAAGTGTCACAGATACCGAAGGACTGCACCAGATTGAAAACATGATGCACAACGCTGTGAACAATGAGTTGCGCAGCGTTTTTAGATGGAATTATGCCGGGATTGCCCGCGTCAACTACCTCATGGAGTTTAAAGACAAAATTGACTTTGTTGGCAAGGAGCAAATCATTGGCCAAGCGCGTTTTTTACGTGCCTACTACTACTTTGAATTAGTGAAGTATTTCGGCGAGGTTCCTTTGGTCATTGACCAACGCCTTGGCGCTGATCAAG
>LICG01000034.1 GCA_001438205.1 Cryomorphaceae bacterium BACL7 MAG-120322-bin74 | reverse complement strand
AGGTTGCCCAACTTGCCATTGACATGTCTGAGCGCATCTTGCGCGCGGAGCTAAAGGATGCAGAAGCACAGAAGGCCATGGTCGACCGTGCAATGCAGGATGTTAAAATGAATTAATCAGGCCATGAGCACACTGCGCGCTTCAAGCCGCTACGCGAAAGCTCTTTTAGACTTGGCTCGTGAACGCAATGCGTTGGACGTGATCAAGACTGACAGTGACACCTTGTTGGCGGTCCTGAAAGAAAGCCGTGATTTCCGTGTTTTCCTCCAGAGCCCAGTGATCAAGCCTGATCAAAAATTGAAGACACTTAAAACCGTGTTTTCAGGCCAATTTGATCCTTTGTTGAATGCTTTTATGGACCTGCTTGTAAAGCATGGACGCGAAGCACACCTGAAGGATGTTTTGGAAAAATATACCAGCCTGTATTTGGCTGAGAAAAATGTGGTTCGCGCACGCATTGCTTCTGCAAGTGCGCTCAATCCAGAACAAGTAAACCAACTTTTGGCGCTGCTCAAGACTCCTACATCTTCTGACGTTCAGTTAGAGCAGGTGGTTGACCCGGCCCTCATTGGAGGTTTTGTACTTCGTGTGGCCGATAAACAAGTAGACGCCTCTGTGGCGACGTCGTTGGCCAAACTTCAGCGCGAATTCGATAAAAACTTATACATCGCGGACTTTTAAATTCCCATCCCATGGCAGACGTAAAACCTGCAGAGATTTCAGCCATCCTGCGCCAACAGCTTTCCGGTTTCGCAACCGATGCTCAACTTGAAGAAGTAGGCACCGTATTGCAAGTAGGTGACGGTATCGCCCGTGCTTACGGAATGGAGAATGCACAATCTGGAGAACTCGTTGAGTTTGAAACAGGATTGCGCGGCATTGTCCTCAACCTAGAAGAAGACAACGTGGGTATCGTATTGTTGGGTGCCGCACAAGGCATCAAGGAAGGGTCAACCGTCAAGCGTACCGGTGTTATTGCCTCTATTGATGTAGGCGAGGGCATGCTTGGACGCGTGGTAGATACTTTAGGTAACCCGATTGACGGAAAAGGACCGATTGAAGGAACCCGCTACAATATGCCATTGGAGCGCAAAGCTCCAGGGGTTATTTACCGTCAGCCGGTAAATGAGCCACTTCAGACCGGGATCAAAGCGATTGACGCCATGATTCCAATTGGTCGTGGCCAGCGTGAGTTGATCATTGGTGACCGCCAGACGGGTAAGACGACGGTGGCGATCGATACCATCATCAACCAGAAGGAATTCTATGATAAGGGAGAGCCCGTTTACTGTATCTATGTAGCGATTGGCCAGAAGGGGTCAACGGTCGCAGCGCTTGCTAAAAACTTGGAAGAGAAGGGAGCTATGGCGTACACCACGATTGTGGCTTCCAACGCGGCAGACCCCGCACCGATGCAGTTTTATGCACCTTTTGCTGGTGCGGCTATTGGTGAGTACTTCCGTGATACAGGCCGTCCCGCTTTGATTATCTATGATGATCTATCCAAGCAGGCAGTTGCCTACCGCGAAGTATCCCTATTGCTTCGTCGCCCTCCAGGTCGTGAGGCGTATCCTGGTGACGTATTCTACCTCCACAGCCGCTTACTAGAGCGCGCAGCAAAGGTGATTAAAGACGACACGATTGCATCTCAAATGAACGACTTGCCAGAATCCTTGCGCGGCCTGGTAAAAGGTGGAGGATCATTAACGGCATTGCCTATCATTGAAACCCAAGCGGGTGACGTTTCTGCGTATATTCCTACAAACGTCATTTCTATTACTGACGGTCAGATCTTCTTGGAGGCTGACTTGTTCAATTCAGGTGTCCGCCCTGCGATCAACGTAGGTATATCTGTTTCGCGTGTTGGCGGATCTGCACAGATCAAGCCCATGAAGAAAGTGGCAGGCACCCTCAAGTTGGACCAAGCGCAATACCGTGAATTGGAAGCCTTTGCCAAGTTCGGCTCTGACCTTGATGCTGCGACGATGAACGTAATCAACAAAGGACGCCGCAACGTAGAGATCCTCAAGCAGAAGGTCAATGACCCGATGAGCGTGGAGAAGCAAGTGGTCATTATTTACATTGGAACCAAGGGCATGCTCAATAGCGTTCCTGTCAAGAATGTAAAAGCTTTTGAAAACGCCTTGATCGAGTATATGTCTGCAAAGCACCAAGATGTTTTGGAAGCCATTCGTGGTGGGGCCTGGGGTGATGCCCAAATTGCCGCGATTGAAAACGCTGCGAAAGAAGTTTTGCCCGCCTACCAAGCCTAACCTGAAGAGTAAAGATCCATGGCCAATCTAAAAGAGCTTCGTAATCGCATTGCATCGGTGTCAAGCACCATGCAGATTACGTCTGCGATGAAGATGGTTTCGGCCGCCAAGCTGAAGCGTTCCCAGGATGCCATTGTGCAAATGCGCCCCTATGCGCAAAAACTGACGGCACTAATGGGGAATATAAGCGCCACGCTAGACGCTTCCGAAAACCCCTACGCTCAAGAGCGTCCAACCCAGCGGGTGTTATTGATTTCTTTGACGGCCAACCGTGGATTATGTGGTGCATTTAACTCCTCTGTTATTAAGCGCACGCGAAGTGTTGCAGATGCCTATGAAGCGCAAGGCGCCAAAGTGTCTGTCTTCACAGTAGGAAAGAAGTCGCGCGATCTCCTGAAGAAAACCATGAATGTGGTGGGGGAGGAACTCGAAGTGGTCAACCAAGTCAACTTTGAAGGCGCCCAGCGCGTAGCGGAGGTGGCCATGGTGGGTTATGTTGCCGGCGCGTATGACAAAGTCGTCCTGGTATACAATCAGTTTAAAAACGCCGCAGTTCAAATTTTACAAGAAGAGCAGTTACTGCCAATTCTTCCTGCGTTAGCAGGCCAGGGGCAGGCCAGTGATTATATTTATGAGCCAAATAAGGTGCAGCTTTTAGAAGAGCTTATCCCTACGAGTATTAAGAGTCAGGTATTCAAAGCCCTATTAGATTCTCAAGCATCAGAACATGGCGCGCGAATGACCTCAATGCACAAGGCAACAGACAATGCAACCAGCATGCGTGATGGCCTAAAGTTGCAGTATAACAAAGCCCGCCAGGCGGCAATCACCAACGAAATCCTAGAGATTGTAGGGGGAGCAGAAGCCCTGAGCGGTTAAACGTTTTTAAGTGTTTAAATGCAAAGCGCGGCCCAACGGCCGCGCTTTGGCGTTATAATTGCCCTTAATTTTGCGCAACATGAAAATCACCCGGCCCACCATCACACTGAGAACACGCATTTTTTTAGCGATGCTCTTGCTGGTTTTATTAGGATTTGGGGCCACAGGCATTGTGAGCGGGCTGCACTTTAGGGCAGAAGAAACCGAATACCACAAGGACAGACTTCAACGAAAAGAAGAGGCGATAGAAGCCCATCTAACCCATGAAGTAAGTAGGGAATCTGACGTGCCCCTTTCGGCAAATGACCTGCCCGAGCTATTGAATTCTGAATTATGTGCTATTGCAGATATTCACAGCATGGACGTGGCACTCTATGCCATGGACGGAACATTGCTCCTTTCTTCTAACCCCATACTTACAAAAGATGGGACACTTCCCATGTATTTGCCAGAAGGAATACGAGGAAACCGCAACCAGGTGTTAACGATTCACCCAACAACGGATAGTTTGCGGGATGTGATGATTTACTCTTCTGAAATTCTTAATGCACAAGGGATGCCCTTGGCGATTATGGTGGTTCCCTATACAGATGGAAGGAGCCTTCCGGTGGAGGATGAGGCGTTCTTTAGAGCGTTGGCTTATCTGAATTTAGCGCTCTTTTTAGCCGCGGCCTATTTTGCTTATGTGCTCTCTAAGAGCATAACGCGTGGCCTAGACGTAATTAGCGACGCGATGCGCAAATCGCGCCGCCCCGGGGCCAAAAACCACGTCCAGTGGCATTCTAAAGATGAAATAGGTTTGCTGATCGCAGAATACAACCGAATGGTTGACATGACGGAAGAGCATACGCGTGCACTAGCCTTGGCAGAAAAAGAAAGCGCATGGAAAGAGATGGCGCAGCAGGTGGCGCATGAAATCAAAAACCCCTTAACGCCTATGCGCTTGATGACGCAGCTTCACGCGATGAACGCGGAGAAGCAAACGCCCAACAGTGTGAAGGAATTTTCGGAGGGTATGTTAGCCCAAATTGATGCCATGACGCAAATTGCCGGAGATTTTAGCCAATTCACCCGCCTACCCGCACACAACCGAACAGAGGTTTCTTTGCGGTCACTGCTAAAGGAATGCCACGCGGCCTACCCCAAAGCCTCACTCCTTATTCCGAGGGATGGGGATTGGCACGTTTTAGCCAATGAAGAACAAATGCTGCGGGTATTAAATAACCTGCTGAACAACGCCTTTGAGGCGGTCTCAGAAGCAAGATCTCCTTTGATATCTTATGGAATTAGGCAAGAAGAAAATCATGTTCTTGTCTTTGTGCGCGATAACGGTTTGGGAATACCCGCGGGCCGGCTAGAGCAAATCTTCGAGCCTAAATTCACGACAAAATCACGAGGAACGGGATTAGGGTTGGCGATCGTAAAAACGATCTTAGAGAGCTTTCAAGGCAGAATTTGGGTAGAAGCGAGCAGCGAAGAGGGCACAGAGTTTGTCTTTAGTCTGCCATTAAGCCCAACCAAATCTTAAGCCCGAGAAACAGCGACATACAGCTGCGTTCCTCCAAACAAATTATTTTGTAGGACCTCGTAGCGCCACGTATTTGCTGTATTCGGGTCTGATTCTAGCGAATGTGTAAAAAACGCTTCAGAGCAATAGACAGACCCATAAGCATTTTCCGAAAGAACATCTTCCAACTCCTTTAAGGCGGACTCTTCCGTATAGGGATGAAAGACAAAGTCAGCAGAGTCAAATGCATGAAGGGTGAGAACCAATTTTCCTTGCCGGGACAGTCTGCCCAACAAAGCGTGTAGGGTAGAGATAAAAGTCTCTTTCGCTAAATGCGTGAAGACGCTACCGGCAAAAATGAGATCAACAGACTGTTGGTCATCGGCTAGGGCGCCAAAGTGTTTAATTTGAAAAGCAACCGCACTGGGCTTAGGGTCCGAAACCATCCGCGTGGCCTCCGGGTAGGCGGCGCCTAGAAATCGCCCCACTCGCCCATATCCTCCACCAAAATCCAATATGCGCTGGGGGCCTGAAGAAATGGACTGCAAGGTTTGGGCGGCCGCTATGCCCGTTTGATAGTATTCATGTAATACAGAAAGCGTATCCCCTCCGTGGACTTGAAAGGGGTAGCGAAACATGGGGTCACTGCGGTGAATGCCCTGAGGTACCTGGGCCCACTCGGGCCCACGGGTACGAATCATTTCCTCCCAAGCGGAGGCCATAATATTTTTTGGAATAGGCAATACCTCGGGCAAGCCCCATTGCGCAAGGGTTGCTAGGGCGGCGATACGCTTTTCAAGTAAGACGAGTTTGTCTCGGTTTTCACCAATGCCTATTTTATCTTGCAGCCAACGTTTTAGAGTCTTTTTCACAGGGTAAGCCTTTAGGCGAATATCTTTGGGGAAACCCCCAATTTACAACGATGGAATTTCCCCACCTGCATATTTCGATTGACCAACGCATTGCAACGGTCACCATGGATCGCCCAAAGGCCTTAAATGCCTTAAACAAGGAAGTTATTAGCGCCTTACATGCCGCCATTGAGTGGCTTGATGCGGAGGACGCGGTACGTGTCGTGATTCTGACGGGCGCTGGCGAGAAAAGTTTTGTGGCAGGGGCAGATATTGCAGAATTTGCCTCTTTTGACGCCAAACAGGGACAAGATCTTTCGGCAACGGGGCATCAACTCCTTTTTGACCGTGTGGCAGCAGCAAAAAAGCCTTACATCGCAGCTATTAATGGTTTTGCGCTTGGCGGCGGATTAGAGCTGGCCATGGCATGCCATGTCCGAATTGCCGCAGAGACCGCGCGACTCGGCTTGCCCGAAACCTCTTTGGGGCTGATTCCTGGATACGGCGGGACGCAGCGCTTAGTCCAGTTGGTTGGCAAGGGCCGCGCCATGGAAATGATGTTGAGCGCAAGCATGATTGACGCCGCAACGGCAGAAAGCTATGGATTGGTTAATCAAGTAGTATCTCCGGAGGAGCTCCTGCCTGCCGCAAATGCTATGGCAGGTACATTCATGAAAAACTCAGGCCAAGCGCATAAGGCCGTCATTGAAGCCGTGAATGCTGCAACAGAAGGAGGGGCTGGATTCACTTCAGAACAAGCGCTTTTTGGCGCCTGTTTTGCCACGGAAGACTTTATAGAAGGGACATCTGCCTTCTTAGAAAAACGCAAACCGCGTTTTTAAGTGCTTGCGCTTCCCTAACTTCGGAAGACCTAAACGCACACAATCATGTCTTTTTTACAAATCGAACACGCCATTTACGCGATTGGCGCTCCCGGGTGGTGGGGCGGAATTGCGATTTTCGCTGGATACGCACTCCTTGTATTTGCTGCCGCAAGAACACTCAAAGGGGAAGCGCAGCTGCGGAGATTTGAACAAATATGGGGCGCTGCCCTAATCGCCTTATTAGTAGGCAAACACGTACATCTTTCTCAAGCGGGGCTTTGGAACGTCATGGACAACCTAGAGTTACACTTATGTGGATTTAGCCGATTTCTAAGTATCCTGCTTCTGTTCTTTGGTTTTCGTTGGGCGTTTTATCCGCTATTCTTCTGGGGTATTGTCGGGGGGTTCCACTCACTCTTGACACCCGAACTCACATCGGGAGACACCACCTACATGTACATTGAATACTATATAGTGCACGGAGGCATCCTGATTATTCCCTTGTATTTTCACTTTGTTCGAGGCATGCGCATTGGACGCTGGACGTGGGCAAAGGTTCTGAGCCTGAACCTATTCCTCATGCTTCCCATTGGTTTAGCTAATTATTTTACCGGAGGCAACTATATGTTCCTATGTGCTCCGCCTAAGGTGGATAACCCGATGATCATTGGCGAATGGGTGGACGGAATGCGTGTTTGTGTCGAGGGTTCCTTCCATGCATTTCCGATTTATTTGCTGGGATTTATCGCGGCGGGGTCAGCCCACTATCTCTTGTTAACAGGCCTTTTTTGGAAAAGCATTAAGGCGGCCGAAGAAAAATCAACCGCATCATGAATCCAGATGTATATGAGATGGTTCCTATTGAGGTAGGATCCCTTGTTTGGTGGTCTGGGTATGGCATTCTTGCTGCGGTCATCATGGCGCTTTTTTGGTTGGCTCCTCGAGAAAGTGAGCCCAAAATGGCCAAATGGGAAAAAACGCTAGGATGGATGATTCTCGCAAACTTGGCATGGTACACCCTCATGGCATTGTGGGATGGTGTTTATAGGGCAGATGAGTCATTGCCCATTCACATGTGTGGGATGAGCCAAATTTTATTGTTTCTCCATTTGGTGCTCAAGAAAAAGTGGGCGTTCCCAATTGTGGTCTTTTGGGGCCCACTGGGCGGAATCCAAGCATTTTTAACTCCAGCGCTTGAAACCGAGCCCACGCTTGGCTATGTGCTTCAATTCTATCTCGCGCATGCGTCCGTGGTGGTGGTACCCGTTTACCTCATGGTGTACGGGGGCAGACGGATCCCGCGAAAGAGTTTTTGGCGGGTTATTGGCATCACAAACCTGGTTGGTTTTGTCATGATGGGCGTAAATAGCGCCCTCGGATCAAATTACATGTATGTCAATCAGCCACCCCCCGTAGACCACCCTCTGGTTCAAGGGGCTTGGCCGTATTATCTCATTGGCATAGAGGCAGCCGTTATAGGTTTGTTTTGGCTATTTCTACTTGCTTTTCGAAAGTTTAGGGAGCCCAAGCTTGACTAGTTAAATGGCTGCATAGGTCAATTTTTCTCCCGCCCCATCGGAGACTAAGGCCTGAAAGCGCTTAGTGACGCTCTTCTCGTCCACAACCGAAGGGGTGAACGATCGCCAACTGCGCGCAGCGAGCATCCAATATCTTTTCTGTTAAAAAATCAGTGTGACCGTATGGCTTCATGAAGGAAGCCAAAATGTGTACTGTCAGAAAAGGGTATGAAAATAGCGAATAGTGCTTAGGAAAAAGCGATGCAAAAAAAGCCTAAGCGCGTAGGTGCCATTTTCTTTTTTGGAGGAAAGCAGCAAGACCGCCAAGCAAAATAACCAAAACAAATCCCTGCACTAAGGCGCCAGCCTCAGGCGTCAAAGCGCGAAAAAGGGTTTCGTTTAAGTAGGCCGGAAGCACCATTTCCTCAATGCGAACATGAACATAAAAAGCAGCTAGAATGATGGCTGCGAGGTAGATGAGCAAAGGGTTTTTACCAAAATTCTCTATGAATCTTAAGCCCCCCCGACGCATGCCATGCCCAGGCAACGTCAAGATCAGGAAGGAATAAAGGACAACGTTTGCCCCCATAGCCAAGAGGGTAAAGCCAGGAGCCGAGGGCACGGGCGTACATACCGAAATGCGCTGCAATAGCCAACCCGAGGCAAAGCAAATAAAACCAAGAAAGAATAAGCGCAAAAGGGTGTCAGCCGCCTTTCCGTTTTTGTTTAAATACGTTTCAACCGCATAACCAAAAAGAACAAGGGCCATTTGGGCAAAAATAACGGAGATGCTTTTGAGGTCTATGGGCATGTTGTAAATGTGCGCCAAATGCACGACGCCGTCTGAATGAAGACGATTAGGCGTCAAGATATTGCCAGCAAAGGAGATGACCGCCCAATAGAGGCAGAGGAGAATAAGTCCGAATACAAAACTTGGTTTTTCACCAAAAAATTTTAAAGCAAAAGCGCTCATAAAATAGCCAATTGCCATGCGCTGCAAGGGTCCAAGGACCTGATACCACTTGATGGCAGTCACGTCGACGGGATTATCGCCACGGCTATGCCAGAACAAAAATAAGTTTAATAATCCCCCGATAAAAAACAACACAACACCCCGCTTGACAAGATGAAAAAGGATTTCAATCAAGGGGTGGCTGCGAAATTTCTCTAAAGAGTGGGCCATACTAAGTCCCATGGCAAACAAGAAGGTAGGAAATAGACCATCCGAAAGGGTTTGCCCCCCCTCTTCAGACACACGAAAAACGCTAAAAACCCCGTTCAATTCCGACTGTAATGCCGCCATGATGAGCCAAATCAGAGCGAGACCGCGAAATACATCCAGGGCGAATGACCGTCGGGATTCATGTTGCATGGAAAAAAATTTAAACATTGACATTAAGGAAGTTAGTAAATTCATAGCCTACACTCAAAAGGACTATGTATGTCAACCCCCCTGTCACGTCGCAAATTGCTCAAAACCTTAGGCCTTTCATTGGGCGCTGTTTTGCCCCTATCCGCTTGGGCAGAAAATGAATTTGGAGAAGCGCTGATCATCCCCTCTCCCGACAAAAAACAAAAGTTACCCAACGGGCCCATCACAGCGATTACCTGCGGGGCAGGAAACCGCGGCAATGTCTATGGGGATTACGCAGTACAATACCCGGAAGAACTCAATATTATCGGGGTTGCAGAGCCCATTGAGATTCGGAATGACCGCTATGCCGAAAAGCATTCTATTGACAAGAAATACCGATTCAACACATGGGAACAGGTGTTTGACCATCCGAAGTTTGCCGATGCCATCATCATCACTACCCCT
The DNA here is from genome assembly GCA_001438205.1 of Cryomorphaceae bacterium BACL7 MAG-120322-bin74. GTDB lineage: Bacteria > Bacteroidota > Bacteroidia > Flavobacteriales > Schleiferiaceae > TMED14. Next base: position 6,186 of record LICG01000034.1, on the reverse strand, counting down.
GATGATCTTCACTATGGTCCCTGTATGAAGGCATTGTCCATGGGGTATGATGTGTTGTTGGAAAAACCCATTTCGCCTTCGGAAGAAGAATGCCGAAATATTCTTGCCTTGGCGGAAGAAAAAGGGCGGATTGTGGCCGTTTGTCACGTTTTGCGCTACGCCCCCTACTTTGAAAAACTCCGTGAAATCATGCAGTCAGGGGCCCTGGGTAAGGTGGTGTCTATTCAGCACTTTGAACCCATTCAGCATGTGCACATGAGCCATTCTTTTGTGCGCGGAAACTGGCACAATGCGGCCAAAACAGCGCCTATTATTTTGGCAAAATCCTGTCATGATTTGGATATGCTTCGGTGGTTGGTAGACAGCCCAGTGAAAGCACTCAATGCCTTTGGAGATGTGGCATGGTTCAAGTCTGAGAATGCCCCAGAGGGATCCACAGCCCGTTGCACAGAGGGGTGTGCCGTGGAGGCCACCTGTCCATATTCGGCGCTCAAGATTTATCATCAAAAGCGCACATGGCTGCACCACTTTGATTTACCAGAAGACAAGGAGCTGCATGGCGAGGCAATTATGACCTACTTGCGCGAAAGCAATTATGGGCGCTGTGTTTACCGAATGGAAAATGACCAGCCAGACCATTACACCATGAATATGCTTTTTGAAAACGGGGTGACCGCCTCTTTCAATATGGAGGCATTTACCTCCTATCATGGCAGACGGACGCGCGTTATGGGCAGCCTGGGGGACGTGGTGGGCGACATGACGTCGTTTACACATACAGACTTTCTTACCGGCGAGAAGGTGGTCTGGGAACAAAAAACCGATGGCCATGGCGGTGGTGACTGGAAGTTGGTCTCTGACTTTATTCAGGCCGTAGGGCATCAGGACCCGCGCTTATTGACCTCGACGATTGGGGCATCAATAGAGTCGCATTTAATGGGATTTGCCGCAGAGAAGAGTCGGTTGAATCAAATGACCTAATTTCATCTTGATGAAAGCAAAGACGCTCCTCCCCCTTTTTGTCATGGCCGCCGCGTCATGCAATATACCTTCCGCCGAAAAAAGCGTAGAAAACGAACCCCAAGTGGATTATTATGCGGTCAATGAGGCGGACCAGTGGTCCGGAGGCGTGCGGATGATTCCTATTGAAACAGCCCACGGGACTTTTCATGTTTGGACCAAAAGAGTAGGGAATAATCCCACAAAAAAAGTGCTGCTCTTACATGGGGGCCCAGGCGCTAATCACCAGTACTTTGAGGCGGCAGATAGCTATTTTCCGGGAGAATCCATCGAGTACTATTATTATGACCAGCTGGGCGCAGGAAACAGCGAAAACCCCCAATATGAGGACCTCTGGAGTATTGACCACTATGTAGAGGAGGTAGAGCAAGTGCGCGTAGCGCTCGGATTAAACGCGGAAAATTTTATCTTACTTGGGCACTCTTGGGGAGGTATTTTGGCCATTGAATATGCGCTCAAATACCAAGCGAATTTGAAGGGGCTGATTATTTCAAATATGGTTCCGTCAGCCCCAGAGTATAACCAATACGCCAATACAATTTTGGCAGCCCAAATGGATCCGGACATTCTTGCGCAACTGCGTGCGTTTGAAGCAGCAGGGGAATATACCCATGAGACCTATCTCAAGCTTATCACTGAAAATTACTACCCAGCCCATGTGCTTCGTCGCCCGTTAGATGCATGGCCAGAGCCGGTGAATCGAAGTTTTGCTAGCCTTAACTATCCTATGTATTTGCACATGCAGGGCCCAAGTGAATTTGGGATTGTCGGCAATGCGACACTTAAGGATTGGGACAGAAAGTCGGATTTATCCAAAATAACCGTGCCCACGCTCTCCATCGGCGCGCAATATGATACGATGGACCCAGCGCAAATGGAATGGATGGCTTCAGAAGTGCAAAACGGCCGTTATCTATACTGTGCAGAAGGCAGCCACATGGCGATGTATGATGACCAAAAGACCTACTTTGAGGGCGTCGTGGCATTTATCCAGGGGCTTTAAAAGTCGCAATAAACGGCACACGAAAACCAAGAAGTCCAGCCGTACTTATGATGGGATATCGGAGAGCAGATTATAGCGTACGTAATGGACTTTAGGGAACAAGTCCCCTGCGCCTAATGCGGTCCAAAGCAAGAATAGCCCAAGAACGATAAGCCAGGCGGCATGCATCCGAACAGGGAAGCGCTTAGCGACAAAACCCCAAACGCCTGGATAAAACAGCAAGGAACATAGGAGCACAAAAATTCCGTAACCGGGGTCGTTGGGGGTGATGAGATTAATGATGCCGATCATACCAAAGAGCAACCCCAGGAGGGTGCGAAAAATCTGTGCGCCTATTTTCATGTAGCAAAAGTACGGGCTTCAATAAAAACAAACCCCCTACAGCATGGCCGCAGGGGGTTTGAGAAAAGGGGTCGCTATGCGTTTAACGCACCACCTGGAAACGCTCCGTGCCTTTATAGCGCTCTGTGCTCCAGTTGAGAAAATATAAGCCTGGCGCCAAAGCTTCGGTTGAGATGCCTGGGGTTTGGCTGTCAGTTAAATCTAATTGGCCAGAGGCAACGGGCTGACCCATCGCGTTGACAATATGGTAGCCCGCTATAGGCTCGTCGACGCTGCGGAAATCCATCGTGACAAAGTCGCGTGCGGGGTTAGGATATAATCCAATGGCAGGGACAAAGGGCTCCTCTAGACCTACAGCGCTTTCTACCAATTCTGCGGACTGATAAATCTCTTTTGTCGCGTTGTCTTGAATCCATACCATCACGCCCAAATCACTAAAGCTCTCTACGGTATGTGCAACGGAATGGTTGATCGGGGCAGTCGCATTGGCCGGGAGCGAATAACTACCATTAAATGTGTAGCTCATGGTTTTGTTTATGATCTGACCCTCTGTCATACCGGAAATAGTGGTTCCATTCTGATCGGGCACCAACTTCTTCATCACATGGTAGAAAGTGGTTTCGCCATTGCTTTTGGCATTCATGGTTGTCGTGCGCTCAAAAATGGCCACATTGAGGGTCAAGTTTTTATTTGTAGACACTAAGGGATCAATGTCAAAATCCATATTCACCGTTTGACCATCTACATAGAAATAACCCGCCATGTCGATGAAGGCAGGGACCGCTTTGAAGGAGTTCAGCAGATTCTGTGTGATCTGCCCGGCATGCCCATTCCATCCACCATCAATCTGCGCGTTGGGGACAGAATTCACGCCATAATAGGTGCGCTTGGTTCCCGCCTCTGTAGTGTAGTAGGGATCACCTGAGCCTGGCCATGACATTTGGTACTTGAGGTAGTTGTAATCCCCTGCAGTTTGCTGTGTCATAAGGTTGAGGAAGGTCGTGTTGGCCGGGGCACAGGGGCCACAGGTGCTAGACGTAAGGACCTCAATAAAGGGTACGCGAACAGCTACGCTGTTGACGACCACGACTTGCTTGTATACCGTGTCGTTTGCTGGGACATCATCTACACTTCCATTGGGATTGCTCGTCCAAAATTTTACGTCATAGGTTCCCACGGCTGTTGGGGTCCACGCAGCAGGGTGTGTAATGGTTGCCGAGGTGCCCGAAGCAATATTCACGCCACTTGCGGTCCCGCTTACGGCAGTGCCTCCATTTAGACTATAGTTAGCCGTAGCAGACGTTACGGTATTGGCGCCTCCATTGAGATAATCTGCCGTCATGGTAAACGGGGCATTGCCCAAAATCAGAAAATCTGAGACGGTGATGGAGTTCCCGACGAGATTATTGGCCGGCTGAGCCCCTTGGATGAACTCATAGTAATGATTGTCTGCTGGGCTTGCATCGGTCGTGGCCAAAGGAGAGACGTTGGGGGATCCCGCCACGCTTGTGGCTGTTGTGCTGTTTACTTGAATGCCAATAGAGAAAGAAGCCGAGGTACATGCATTTCGCTGGTCAACGACATAAATTTTATTACTCGTCTCCTCCATTACGATGCTCCAATATGTCCAACAGCTGCTGCCGTATGCATCATAGGAGGCAAAGAATACCCAGTGTTGGCGGTTTGGGGCGCTACCGAAGGTTTTATTCACAATGATATCATTGGCGCCTGGCGCAGCCAAACCCCAGATGCAAACGGATTTATCCGGAATGCCTGCATTGGGTAAGGTTGACTTAGTGTAAGAGGGGGGTGTCACAGACGCGGTATCAAAGGTTAATACCCCCGAGGTGCTCACCTTATAATGCGTCACGGCAGAACCGTTGAAGTTAAAAGCAAAGGGGACTGCGTTGATGCTGGACCATTGTGGTGTTGAAGCGTTTGGGCTCGAAATAGCGGTCCAGGTTGTTGATAAACCGCCCCCAACGGGATACTCGCTATCGGTGTTTAGCCCGCCCGGATTTCCGTTGGTGGTACTCGGCAGATAATAGTACTGAGCTTGGGCGGCCATCCCCAAGGATACGATGGCTATAAGGGCCCAAAGTGTTTTAAGGTTTTTCATCTTCAATGGTTTGAGTATAATTGTAAAGATAGTTCTTGCTGGCTGATGATGGGTCAAATCTAACGCTTCGCCAATTTCAGACGCTGGGTGCCTTGAGCGGATGTGATCTGGGCATGATACAGTCCAGAGGGGAGCCCCGTAGCGGAAAGAACCATTTGACCGCAACCTTCGGCTTCTATGATTTTTTGCCCGCCAGCGTCTACGACAGTCACTTGATAAGGGGTGTTATGCTGGGGCTGAACAACCCAACTATCTTCCGCTGGATTAGGAGAAACCAAGAATACTTCTTTGGCCACAGGCTCTTCCAGAGATAGGCCAACATTGGCGAATTTGACTTCATCGAAATAGAAGGTGGACGATGCGCCCCCATTGCCCACATTGGTGCTACCCGCCGTAAAGTCAAAGAGGAACGCCAATTTGTAGAGGTCCGTTGGGGCATTGGTGAAATCAAAGGAAAGCAGTTCCCATTCGCCTGATTTGGTGGTTTGAACGCTTCGCTCCTCGCCCCAAAAGGGTTTTTCGGCCTTCAGGGTGACATAGGTGCCAATGGGCGCTGAGGTCCACACCTTCATGGTGATCACCGGGTGGTTGACAAAGTCCAACGTATTGGAAAATTCAATGACGCTTCCCCCATAGGGCGCGCCCAAATAGCGAACCAACTTACCTACCAGGGCACTTGAATTCAAGGGCTTGACATCCGGATTGGCCACGACCAAGAGCGTGGCACTTTCAAAACAGAAGAAATGGTCAGCCGTCGTTCCGGTTTCAAACGTGATGGGCAAATTGGGACGAAGGGGGGCGATAGGCGCAGCGACTTGTTGGATGTCGTCAAAGTAAAAGGTCTTTCCGCCCCCGCTGGTAAATGGTTGTGGCATGATCACGAGGTCTGCGCTGCCAGATGGGGCAGGAATGCCGAAATCAAATTCCAAGGTATGCCACATCCCGCTGACGAGGGTAACCGCGTCCACCTCGCTGGTGTAGGGGCTTTCGAGCTTCACCTTGATCACCGTTCCAACAGGCTCCGTGGTGTACACTTTCATGGACAAGACACTGGTGGCTGCGCTGTTAAAGTTTAGCGAGGTTACGTTTGTAATTTTTCCGCCCGCCCAGAGGTCTCCTGTAGATACCTTGACAATTTTTGCCACTTGCGCACTGGAATTTCCCGTGGTATTGGGGTTGCTGACAATGGTGAATGTGGCGTTGTCGTACCCGACCATGCCTGCCGTTGCGGACTCAAAGTTGAAAGGGAGGGTTTGGGCCGAGCCGGCGAGCGCGACAAGGACAAGAACAGACGTCAGAAAGTGTTTCATAGGTGTGGTGAAATCGTTTCGGATAGGGCTCAACGCGAGCAGTGATGTGTCCACACTCGTGTCAAGCGATTAAGGAGAAAGAACTTCGGAGAACACACTTCGGTCCTTTCTTCTAAAAATAAATGTAGGCCTTTCAGCGGCGCATGCGACATGGTGGTCCACAAACCAGCGGGGGAATTGAAAACAAAAACCCCCTAACATCATTGATGTCAGGGGTTTAAGTAGCTCCTCCTATTATTCAAAGTTGCAACACAATTTCTTCTTTTGACGATCCACTCGCCTTGGACGAATCCATTTCTCCCTCCTCAAAAACACTTAAAAGTAACGAGTTTAAACTTCCTTTAATTTTGAAGGAAGTGGCTCGATGATTTCCTTGGTTTCTAATTTTTGGT